>NZ_JARPLC010000246.1:0-2652 GCF_032350395.1 Limnospira sp. PMC 289.06 | reverse complement strand
CGAAATTGGAACTTTGATATATAGGGAATGACCGATATACATCAAGGGGGTTAACGTGATGTTTCGTAGGTTAAGCCTAACCTCGGACCAATGACGTGGTATCATGCTATAATTTCCTAATGCTTAGTGGCTACCGCTTATGTGCTTTTAAAATAGAGTCCCTAAAAAATTTACACATAAGCGGTTTTGTTTTTGGTGTGGGATTAATCTAACCAACTAGAAAATGGGTTGACTTCATTATCTTCATCCTCTAAATCACTCTCAGAGCCCAATAGATGGTCTTCTAGTGCATTAATATCATCCTGTATGGCTCCCGTAACCTTACGAGGTAGCTTTACTCCACCTGCTTTTAATAGCGTCAGGATTGCGTTGGTGACTCGTTTAAGTGTGGCAATCTCTGAATATGTCAGATAAAAGGTATTTGAGTTGATAATCTCCGACGTTTGGAGTTTGTTGGTCAATGATTGAATTAATGAAGTTTTGGGGTAAGGAAGGTAAGTATTAACCAACTCCAGAAACTTAGTAAACTGATTAAACCGACTCAACGTCTCTATGTATTCTGTAGGAGTCAATACTTTATTAGTATTGACATTAGTTACATTTTCTACAGTTACGCTACCTTCAATTGATTCTGTAACTGTATAGTTACCTTGCTCTTTTGAATTCACTGTATTTAATTAAAATTATCTTATCTAATTAATTTATTAAAAATAAACATAAATTATACAATTTACACTTATTTATAAAAATATCAAGTATTACATTAAGTATATATAGAATGTACAAATAATAACCAATACAAAAAACTCGTTAATCCTATTTTGTGATTTAACGGGTATATAATTAGCAACAAGATAGTTATTATGGTTTGTTGCCTGTTTTCTCAGGTAAAGCGCTAAGGTTTCCTTGTACTTGATTAGGTGCTTCAGTTTTACCTGTGGTTAGTTCTCCTAGGTTATCGAGGGTAATTTCAGATTCAGCCGGAATACGAAACATTGAGTTATAGGTTCTAATACTCGCGGGTTTTTTGCTCCAGTAATGAGCAAAAACATATAGCAAAGAATTAATCGAGAAAATTTGAGGAACTTTTAAACCAATAAATCTTAGCTTCCTATCACCCGCGTTAGTTCCTGATGTGCGATATGTTCTCCATACTCCACCCATAGAGGCAGGAGCTTCTACAAAAATCTTTGTGTACTCTATACGTTTCCATGACCTAACTCTAGCCCCTGGTATGATATTACGCCTATTAGCATTAGTTGATGTAGTTCCACTAACGGGAGGTCTCCAGATAGTTAAGTCTCGCACCAGGACGGGTTCCTGTGTTACGGCGTTATCGGATAGCGTATAAAGCAGCAACATAGGCATTGGGATAACATACTTTGATGTCTTGTCTACTGGAGCCTCAACCATCAAACTCCTGCCGATACAAGTGCCTTTCGGTTCCGCTAGTTTAGCAACAAAATTTGCTTTATATTTATCGTAAGCATCATTTAATGGCATAATTTAACCTCATTAATTATCAAACAAAACCTTAGATAGGTAGACATTAACACTATTGTTGTCTACCTAGTTAATGAACCCTAGTCAACAAAAACAGCAATAGCTTCTACATCGATAGAGCCATTAGTAGCATCCAAAACATCATCAGTAGGGATTGTTAGGGATACTGTCACAGCTCCAGTTGCCATGTTGCGGGTATAAGCTGTAACTACCGTTACACCATTAGGGTTTCTAGTTGCGTTTATCTGTGCACGTTGAACTTGCTCGATAACTTCTAGCAATTGGTGTTCGAGAGTGGCACCATTAAGAGTTACTGGACTAGCCATAATCATCACCTTTAATCAGTTAATACATAGAGCCTAGCATCATTAACTGAATTTGTCTGTTAACTATTTGATATATCAGATGCTACATATATGTAGCTTCTATTCAATGAAAACTACATTAAGCTGTAGTTGGTGGCTGACTCCCAGTTTTCATTTCTAACGACGTTCTAGTAGCTGTTCTGATTGCGTCATCTACCCACTTAGGTTTCTTCTCAAAATGTAAAGGAATTTTTACTTTAGACTTCCTAGGGTCTTTGTACATTGCCAAAACACTATTCTCTCCCATATCGATTTTGGCTTGTTCAAATTTATCAATTAATTCCCAGTTAAGTATTTTCACTTCACTGATATACATTTTGCTCTCTTTGATTCTTTTCGCATTTTCCCTACCGCCAAAACCTTTCCTTTCCTCAAATAGTAAAGGATAAACAATTGAAGAATTTGTTAATTGTACTAAATCCTTACAAATTCTTTCAGCGTCAGATTTAGAGCTTTCATTCACAAAAAATGAAAATTTCCTACCATTTCGCATATTGCAGGTTACTTTGATATTGCCTTTTGTGAACGCTGATTTACTAGGTTGAGTAAATATCCTTTGTAATTTATCCCAGGTTATTTCGTGTCTTTCTACTGATGGGAGTTCTATTTGAGTTTTTTGTAGTTTTGACCGTCTTTCCTTAGTCCAATATGGAGGTTTTTCGTAATTGTACAAAATGAAGGTTAACTGAATTTTTAAATTACTGCTATTCGGAACTTCAGAGATATCACCCGACCCTACAAATTGACCAATATCTCTATTTCCTAATATCTCAGTTTGAGCTAA
>NZ_JARPLC010000245.1:0-2684 GCF_032350395.1 Limnospira sp. PMC 289.06 | reverse complement strand
GATGCCATGGATTCCGTTCTCAAGGCTGCGTCCTAACCACCTTGACTAATGCTATGCGTCCTAACTGTTCTGTCTTGTGCTATAGCTCTGAACAAAGAAGGACAAAGCAGCGGTTGGTATCGCTGTGCCACTGACAATGTGGGCATCCACACCAGGATCCGTGTGAGGTGAAAATCTCAAGCACGGTTTTGAATGGGAGGGGATGGAGGTGACTCCATTCTCGACCCCTACCCGATTTGTTACAGAGCGTGTTGACCTTGGGTTCCCTGCCTAATTTTGGTATCTTGGGATACAAAACTTAGGGACATATAAACAGTTATGGGGTCGGTCAGGAGTGCGTTCCTTGTATTCCGCCTAGGGGATGAAACCCCCACCAGGCGGCTATTTCAGGTATTTAAACCCTATTTCATGCCTGAAGGTTTCGCACTTATGACTTGTTTCTGGGTTTCATCCTCAGTTTAGGAAATCAGACCAGATATTAGTTGACTAAGTTCTCCTTGTGTTTGAGTTTGCTGTTGGCTGAGTTCCTGAATTTGATTAAATTGTGTTAACAACGATTCGATCTGCTCTTGTAAATTATTCCAGTTTTCCTCAAGGGATGGTAGTAATTCTTCATAGAGATTAGCGCGACCTTGAATTTCAGCTAACGTTTGTTTTTGTTTAATCCAACTCTGTTCTTGGGCTTCTAGTTGCTGACGTTTCTGTTCCTGTTCAGTTTCTTGTTGGGACAATTGCGCGTCCGTGTTAGAAATTTCAGTTTTTAATTGTTCCGTGCGATCGCGCAACTGCTCAAGTTCACTTCGGCTGGCTTGCTGCTGTTTTTCAATAGCAGCCAGAATTGACGGAAAGCCAAGAGCAACCCCCAGATCAACAGTTCCGGCGCTACCTTGTCGTTGTAGCAAAACCGCTTGATACTGGTTCATGTGGTCTTCCCTTTCCCCCAAAGTCCGACGCTGTCCTTCTAGGGTTTTATTCAGCATTTGATAGGCATCTTGTTCATCGGCTAGATCCGATTCTTTCTGAGCGCGAACGCTCCCAGAAGCCCGATTAATTTCCTGTTGAAGTTCCTCAATTTCCTCTTGTTTATATTTGAGTTCCTCTTCTTGTTCTTTAACCATGCGGAACCATCGATCCCATTCTTCCTGCAAGCGTTGAACTTCCGCCTGTAGTTGTTCAATGGGCATTTTCTGCAAGGGTGCCGTATCTACCTTAACTCCAGAAGTGGAACGACTAGCAACCGACTCAGAAAGACGTTGCAGTTGCTCTAACAGGGCCTGTCGGTATTCAATATTTTGTTCTAATCGCTGAATTTGTTGTTCATTGAATTCCAACAGATTTTGGCGGGAGTTCAGTTGTGCCCGATCATTTAACAACGTGATGTGGGACTGATGCCATTCTGACCACTGATGGCGCAGTGTAGTCACTTGGTCTACCTCCTGCTGCAACTCAGAAGCACGGTTGCGGTGTTCTTCCATTTGCTGACGGTAGGTTTGTCCTACAGAGATGCCATCATTGATCTGGTTTTGGGCTCGCTCTATCAATTCTCTGAGAGACTCGATAGAGTTACCACCTGAGAGTAGCTCCAGAAGTGCTTGCATTTCTTGGGCTTTTTCTGGGCTTAATCCTTTATGGGTTTCCAGTTCTGCCCGCTGTTCCTCAAGCGATCGCTTTTCTTCTTCAAGTTGCGATCGGCTACTCTCAACTTCGTGGCGAGCCTTGTCTATTTCAGCTCGCAGTTTCTCCTCTTGTTGTTTGCTCCTTTCCAGGCTCTGTCGCTGTTGTTCGAGCTTATCGAGTTCAGCTTCCAGATGATCCATCTGTTCTCGCCGAGATTCCATTTCCATTTCTCGACGATTTAGTTCTTGTTCTCGGCGATTTAGTTCTTGAGTTTGGTAGGTGAGGGATTCTTTCCACTGTTCGATTTCTTCTTGTTGATTTTTGAATCTGTCTTGCAATCGGGAAAAATCTTCAAGAATTCTGACCAGTTTTTTGCCGTCCTCGATGCGCTGAACTTGTTTGCTGGCATTGAGTTCGACTAACACTAGAGCGCCATCCTTATAGCTGTTGGCATCCTCCGCCGGAACCAGATCGTCCCCCGGTACGGCGCTCCAATTGTTCTCGCCCCGCTGACAAACCAGCAACTTGAGTTCAGCCCGACCGCCACCTATAAAACCACTTTTCTGCTTTTGTACTTCCGCTAAATAAAGCACGGTGATTATCCTCTGATGCTGTTTAAGCTTTATTCCTAGGTTTAATCATATTCTGGTTTTCGATCTTAACAGTGGGTTGTTGACTGACCTTTAGTGAGGTACTCCCGACACTGATGCCAGATTATGGTGCGGGCTTCTCCCACAAGCTCGTGTATTACCACCGCTTATCGGGTTTGAGCCTTTTAGAGTGAGTATTCCGCCTAGCCCCACTATCCAATATTTTCTCCAAATGTGACGATAGCAGTCCCCGCTGGTTATAATTACGCTTGAACATGGTAGCACACACCGCACCAATTCATCTGACCCGATCACAATGGGATGGGCTATCTGGAGCGCTGGAGTATCACAATATTTAAGTTTACCCTACTTTTGACCAAAGCTAATGGGATACAAGCCCCGCAGCAATTCTCATTTTGGCGAAAACCTGTTCAAGTCCCCGATTAGGGGTCGAGAATGGAGTCGCCTCCATCCCCT
>NZ_JARPLC010000244.1:0-2706 GCF_032350395.1 Limnospira sp. PMC 289.06 | reverse complement strand
CCAGGCGGTTATTTCGGGTATCTCAACCCTATTTCATGCCTGAACGTCTCGCACCCCTGATATTGAATCATAGCAGGTTTTAACCGTTCCCGGCTAAAAATCAGCAAAGTTAGCGAGCGCAAATTGTAGTCGGCTTTGGGTTTCCGCCACCGTCAAGGTCCCCAATTCTCCTAGTGCGCGGGTACGGATACTGAGACTATTAGACTCCACTTCCTTAGCCCCCACCACAGCCATAACTGGGACTTTAGCCTTTTCTGCATTACGAATCATTTTACCCAAGCGATCGTGACTGTGATCAGCTTCCGCGCGAATATCAAGCGATCGCCATTTTTCAGCCACAGACTCCACAAAAGGCAAAAACTCGTCACTAACAGGTAACAACCGCACCATTACCGGAGCCAACCATAGGGGAAAATCCCCCGTATACTCCTCAATCAAAATCCCGATCAACCGTTCCAGGGACCCAAAGGGGGCGCGGTGAATCATCACCGGGCGCTGGCGGGTTCCATCTTCGGCCACATATTCGAGATCAAACCTTTCTGGTAAATTATAATCCACCTGAACCGTTCCTAACTGCCATTCTCGTTCCAAAGCATCCTGAACAATAAAATCCAACTTAGGACCATAAAAGGCAGCCTCACCAATACCCTCAAAATAATTCATTCCCAGAGTTTCCACCGCGCGGCGGATCGCATTTTCTGCCTTTTCCCAGGCTTGGTCTGAACCGATATATTTATCAGAATTAGGGTCACGGAAACTCAAACGGGCTTTAAAGGACTGATCCAACTTGAGTTTTTTGAGGACAGACTGAATCAGATCAACCACCTTGAGAAACTCATCATCCAACTGTTCCGGGGTAACAAACAGGTGAGCATCATCTTGGGTAAAGCCGCGCACACGGGTTAATCCTCCCAATTCCCCCGACTGTTCGTAGCGGTAAACCGTCCCAAATTCAGCCAAACGGATGGGCAATTCCCTATAGGAGCGTAGACTAGATTTATAAATTTGTACATGGAAGGGGCAGTTCATAGCCTTGAGGACAAACCCCTCGTCCTCTGATTCTCCCATCATGGGAAAGAGGTCTTCGCGGTATTTTTGCCAGTGACCAGAGGTTTTAAACAAATTGACCCGCCCCAAATGGGGGGTAACCACTGGTTGATATCCCCGCCGCACCTGTTCTCGTTTAAGGAAGTCCTCAAGGGTTGTCCTCAGAATTGTACCTTTAGGAGTCCACAGAGGTAGCCCCGGACCCACTTGATCGGAAAATATAAATAGTCCTAATTCTTTCCCTAAACGGCGGTGGTCTCGTCTGAGAGCTTCTTCTTTCCGGCGTTTATATTCTGCGAGTTGTTCTGGGGTTTCCCAGGCTGTACCGTAAATGCGTTGGAGTTGAGCTTTGGTTTCGTCTCCCCGCCAATAGGCTCCCGCCACGCTTTCTAATTCGATCGCTTTTGGGTTAATATCTCCGGTAGTTTCAACGTGAGGTCCGGCGCATAAATCCCACCATTGATCGCCCAGATGGTAAATGGTAATTGGTTCCGTTAGGTCAGCCAGGATTTCTAGCTTGTAGGGTTCTCCTAGGGTTTCAATGCGCCGTTGGGCTTCTTCCCGGCTAACTTCCTCCCGGATAACGGGTAGTTTCCGCTTGAGGATTTTTACCATCTCTTTTTTGATGGCTTTTAGGTCTTGTTCCGTAAAAGGTTCCGGGCTATCAAAGTCATAGTAGAAGCCGTTTTCAATCCATGGTCCTATAGTTACTTGAGCCTTGGGAAACAACTTCTGGACTGCCATAGCCATTACATGAGAAGTGGTGTGGCGAATCCTTTTTAGTTGATCAGATTGGCTGGTTTTGGGAAGATGGATTTTTTGGGGCTGTTCTGAAGTTGCCTGTGAATTTTCGATAGCCATCGAGCATCAATTTGTGAATTGGTTGTTTGTACCGGCTTAGGTTGCTGGTCAGCTTGACCCAGACTCCAAGCCTTTCGGGGAAGGAGACGATCGCCATCGGACCAGGCTCTAGCCTTCCCATCGGATGAGCCTATTGTAGCTAAACTAGGGTAGATATGCTCAAATTTATCTTGACAGTTTGTGGGACCATATCCTAAAACTTTTGTTAAGAAAATTGTTAAGAATTGTAAAGAGTGTTAATATATTGACTAAGTGCGAGACGTTCAGGCATGAAATAGGGTTTCAATACCCGAAATAACCGCCTGGTGAGAATTTCAACCCCTTGGTTGAATATAAGGAACGCACTCCTGAGCATCCTCATAACTGTTTATATGTCCCAACGATTAGTATCCTACGATACAAAATCAAGGCAGGGAACCCAAGGTCAATACACTCTGTAACATTTCGTAACAATTCTTAACATAACGGAAACGTGACGAAACAGAGATGAGGGTAACGGCGATAGCCACCCCCAGTTTCAGGACCCACAACCCTAGAATTGAAGCGGGGAACGGAAGGCTCCGAGGTGTAACCCAACACCAGAATCGAGACCACTGCCAACCATCCATGATTAGGGAAACCGAATGTCCGGCTTGAACCATCGTCAATATAAAGTAGCGAAATAGGTTGATACGCTACGCTCAAAAGAGTAAGGGGAAAAGTAGGAGGATATTTTAACTACCTACACAGACCTTTAAAGTACCTCGGTGGAAAGGACAAATCTAAAGATGGAATGCCCATATAAACGGAACGTTTTAA
>NZ_JARPLC010000243.1:0-2709 GCF_032350395.1 Limnospira sp. PMC 289.06 | reverse complement strand
GAGCCATTTGAGCGGAGGTTTTGTCGCCATGCTCTTGGGCAAAAGCCTTGAATTTGTGCCAGTCGGTAATTTGGTGGCTATGACCAGGTGGGCGATTAGGTTTAGGGAGGAAGTCGCCGGTGTGTTCTTTTCTTTGCAGCCAGAGATTGATGGTGTTCCTGCTGACATGGAAAACTTGACTGGCTTCGGTTTTGGGTATACCGTCTAGTTCGGTATTGCACAGTGAGGAATGATGAAGAGAACGGAGGAAGTTGTCCATGCTTCAAATAATAGATAAGTAAGCGAATTGATTTGTACAACATCTCAGTGGACTTGGAATAACACAAAGTTTTGCGATGTAGCCTGGCTAAATAGTGCCTCAGACGGCAGTTTTCTCCTTCTACTCTTGTCATAGCCGTTTTGCTGACTAGATGATTGCAATCCTCAATTAAGCAAGGATAAACTTTGTATCCGTCCGTAATATATAGAAAACAAGCCCAGCCCTGAATCATTTGCCATAATGTGGTAAAAGGTGCGAGACGTTCAGGCATCAAATAGGGCTGCAATGCCCGAAATAACTGCCTGGTGAGGATTTATACCCCTTGGTTGAATATAAGGAGCGCACTCCTGACCATCCTCATAACTGTTTATATGTCCCGACGTTTGGAAAAATCCAAACAAGGCAGGGAACTCAAGGTCATGAACCAACTGAGAAATCAGGGAGTAAAGAGTAACGGCGACAGCCACCCCCAGTTTTGGGAATCATAACCCCAGGACTGAAGCGGGGAACGGAAGGCGTGAAGTAGAACCTACTACCAGATGCGACCACTGCCAACCATCCATGATTAGGGAAACCGAATGTCCGGCTTGAACCATCGTCATTATTGAGCAGCGAAACAGGTTGATACGCTGCGCTCAAAAGAGTAAGGGGAAAAGTAGGGTAATCTTTTCATCACCTACACAGACCTTTAAAAGTACCCCGGTGGAAAGGACAAATCTCAAGATGGAATGCCCATATAAATGGAACGTTTTAAGTCCTCCTAGACTCTGATTATTTGGTCGAAATATCAGTAGGGATAAGTGTAACCGCAAGTCTCGGAGGATGTGAGATGTGACCAAAAGCCAACGCCCTGCTGTAATGGTAGGGATATGCTAACAGGTCACGGTTTGATTGTAAAGAAATAGAATCTAGTAGGTGTACATATGGCGATAGCGAGTTCAAAGAAAGGGTTTGGAAAACCAAAACCAATCAAGACTACGAACAACGCATGGAAGACAATCCCATGGACTAAGGTTCAACGGAAAGTATTCAAGCTCCAAAAGAGTATATTTCAAGCAGCTAAATCGGGACAAGACGCTAAGGGACGAAGATGGCAACGTCTATTGGTGAAGTCATATTATGCCCGGCTCCTAGCAGTGCGACTGTAGGGGCGGGTTCCACGGTCAGCCATGCTTCCCAACAGTCAGCTTAATAAACCCGCCCCCCAGGCGGGTCAAGGCAAGAAGACAGCCGGAGTTGATGGAGTAAGAGTAATCTCTCCAAGACAAAGGTTTGAGCTTGTGGAGAACATTAAGGGAAATATCAAAGCAAAACCACTGCGACGGGTGTGGATACCAAAACCTGGCAGGGATGAAAAAAGCTGGAATAGGAATACCCACAATCCAAGATAGAGCAAGGCAAGCCTTGGTCAAGTCGGCTCTCGAACCTGAATGGGAATCGAGATTTGAAGGTACAAGCTACGGGTTCCGTCCCGGACGGTCCGCCCATGACGCAATTGGCAGAATTTATATTGCCATAAATCGAGGACAATATTATGTTCTCGATGCCGATATAGCAAAATGCTCTTACCGTGAACCATGATTACCTACTGTCCAAAATTCATTGTCCAAGCAGCTTGAAGAGAGACCTGAAACAATGGCTCAAAGCTGGCGTGCTAGATAACGGTGTATTTGAGGATACAGAAACAGGGACACCTCAAGGAGGGGTAATAAGTCCAATACTCGCCAACATCGCACTGTTGGGAATGGAAAGGCTAGTTAAAGAAATGTATCCTAACAAAGGAACAACCACTCAGATAAACCTTATAAGATACGCCGATGATTTCGTGGTAATCTCCAAAGACCTAGGAATCATTGAACAGTGCAAAACTGCTATCACCGAATGGTTAAAACCTGTAGGATTAGAGATTAAACCCGAAAAGACTCGAATTGGTCACACACTCAAACCTATTGAGTATAATGGCAAAACAGAAGAACCTGGGTTTGATTTTCTCGGATTCAATATCAGGCAATACCCAGTAGGAAAATACAAGTCTGGAAAAACAGGGGGACGTAAGAGCCGATTAATCGGACATAAAACCCACATAAAACCCAGCCAAAAAGCAGTTGCCCACACAGAAGCGATAAAAGGTGTAATTAAACAATCTAAAACTGCACCTCAATCAGCCCTGATTAAACATCTAAACCCGATGATTCGGTGATGGACAAATTATTATTCAGCGGTAGTCTCAACAGAGACCTTCAATAAGCTAGACAACATAGTTTGGCAAATGTTACGGGCATGGACAAAATCAAGATGCCAAAAGGCAAGTTACGAAAAGCTAGGAAACTATTTCAGACATGGAATGGTTAAACTTAGCAATGGGAAAGAAAGGCATGAATCTTGGTTATTCCAGACCAAAGATGGAATCCAATTATGGAAACATAAGTGGACTCCAATTGTCAGACACA
>NZ_JARPLC010000242.1:0-2770 GCF_032350395.1 Limnospira sp. PMC 289.06 | reverse complement strand
ACCTAGACTACTACAACCAAGCTTTACCCCTATTAAGGGCTGTGGGGGATAGAGGAATGGAAGCTACTACTCTCAGCAATATTGGCGCTGTGTACGACTCCTTGGGAGAAAAACAAACAGCCCTAGACTACTACAACCAAGCTTTACCCCTATTAAGGGCTGTGGGGGATAGAGGAATGGAAGCTACTACTCTCAGCAATATTGGCGCTGTGTACGACTCCTTGGGAGAAAAACAAACAGCCCTAGACTACTACAACCAAGCTTTACCCCTATTAAGGGCTGTGGGGGATAGAGGAATGGAAGCTACTACTCTCAGCAATATTGGCGCTGTGTACGACTCCTTGGGAGAAAAACAAACAGCCCTAGACTACTACAACCAAGCTTTACCCCTAAGAAGGGCTGTGGGGGATAGAGAGGGGGAAGCTACTACTCTCAGCAATATTGGCGCTGTGTACGACTCCTTGGGAGAAAAACAAACAGCCCTAGACTACCTTAACCAAGCTTTACCCCTATCAAGGGCTGTGGGGGATAGAGGGGGGGAAGCTACTATCCTCACCGGTATGGCTTTTCTCCAACGTTCCCAAGGCGAACTCACCGAAGCCCTGGTTAATATGGAAAAGGCGATTAACTTGACTGAAGAACTCCGCAGCTTAGCCCCTCCAGGCGAACTCCGCCAAACCTTTTTCTCCACCGTTCAAGACCGTTACCAATTATATATTGAATTGTTAATGGAACTGCATCAACAAAACCCCCAAAAAGGATATGATGCCCTAGCTTTTCATGCCAGCGAACGTAGCCGCGCCCGCCGCCTTTTGGAACTTCTCGCCGAAGCTGGTGCTAATATTCGTGAAGGCGTAGACCCTCAACTTTTGCAGCAGGAACAAAGCCTAATACAACAACTCAATGCCATAGAACATCAACGGTATGAACTCACCCAGGGTCAATTTACCACAGAACAAATCGATGCACTGAAAACTCAATCCCAATCTCTCATTAATCAACTCAATCAACTACAAACCCAAATTAGGGTCGTCAGTCCCAACTATGCTAACCTGCAATATCCCCAACCTCTGAACTTAGAACAAGTGCAGCAACAGGTACTTGATGATGATACCTTGCTGTTACAATATTACCTAGGAGAAGAACGCAGTTTTCTCTGGGCGGTGACTAAGGATAGTATAACCAGTTATATTCTGCCTGCTCAAGGGGAAATCGAGGCAGTAGCTGCCCCTTATCGAGAAGCTATTAACCGTGATAATACCACCACAGTAGCCCAGGGATTACCCCTGAGTGAAATCTTAATTTCACCTGTAGTTAATCAACTGAATAATCAACGGTTATTGATTGTCGGAGATGGGATTTTACAATTCATTCCTTTTGCCGCTTTACCGATACCTTCTCAACCCGATACCCCCCTGTTAGTCGAACATGAAATTGTCACCGCTTCCTCAGCTACTCTCATTGCTATTCAACGAGAACAATTAGCAAATCGGGACACTGCTGCTAAAATTGTAGCGGTATTAGCTGACCCTATTTTTGAATCAAACGACCAGCGATTAAATCAAATCACCTCTGATAATAACTCCCCAAGTCTTGATGATTTAGCCTTAGCTAGGGCGACCAGAAGTTTAGGGTTAGGGGATACAGCCCCCCAGTTAAATCGATTAAAATATAGCCGTGTTGAAGCGGAAAATATTGCCGAATTAGTCCCGGAAAATGAAAGAATGAAAGCCTTGGGTTTTGAGGCTTCCCGCTACCTAGCCACTCACCCCAATTTATCTGAATATCAAATCATCCACTTCGCGACTCATGGGTTAATTGATACAGTCAATCCAGAATTATCTGGATTGGTGTTATCATTATTTAATTACCAGGGAGAATCGGATAATGGCTTTGTGCGTTTAAATGATATATTTAACCTGAATTTACCCGCCGAATTAGTAGTATTAAGCGCTTGTCAGACGGGCTTAGGTCGGGAAGTAAGAGGAGAGGGTTTAGTAGGTTTAACTCGCGGTTTTATGTATGCGGGGGCGCGACGAGTGGTGGTGAGTTTATGGAATGTCAATGATTTAGCAACTTCCCAGTTAATGACTCGGTTTTATCAGGAGATATTGAATGAGAATCAACAGCCAATTATAGCTTTAAGAGAAGCACAATTAGAGATGTGGAATTCCGGTCAATGGCAGTCTCCCTATTATTGGGGTGCGTTTACTATTCAAGGAGATTGGCGGTAATTAATTAATACAGCACCCTCACCCAGCTTTATTCGTAGGTTGGGTTGAGGCACGAAACCCAACATTATGGCTCAAATCGCGGGGATTGAATTACTCAAATAAACCCAGATTTTCTAGCTTGTACTTTCCCATAAATTGTCTGCAACAATAAAGGAATGAACCCATGATTAAACCACAGCAACTCATCAAAATCGGATTAACAGCAGTCACCTTATCAGTGATTCTAGGGGAGTCAGTAGTGGCGACCTCACCCAGCTTTATTCGTAGGTTGGGTTGAGGCACGAAACCCAACATTATGGCTCAAATCGCGGGGATTGAATTACTCAAATAAACCCAGATTTTCTAGCTTGTACTTTCCCATAAATTGTCTGCAACAATAAAGGAATGAACCCATGATTAAACCACAGCAACTCATCAAAATCGGATTAACAGCAGTCACCTTATCAGTGATTCTAGGGGAGTCAGTAGTGGCGACCTCACCCAGCTTTATTCGTAGGTTGGGTTGAGGCACGAAACCCAACATTATGGCTCAAATC
>NZ_JARPLC010000241.1:0-2775 GCF_032350395.1 Limnospira sp. PMC 289.06 | reverse complement strand
ACAAAAAACATCAGCGGATTTTCCTGGTCACTTGTTTGGCTTGGATGCTGGCAGATCGACAAGTCGCCGCCAACGGGCAGCAACAAATCGGACGGCATCTAAGACGGACAGCTCAAAGGTCTGTGTTCAAATTATCAGATGAGGAGGTAGCTCACTACATAGCAGAAATTGAGGATTCCATCCAACGGAATCCCCAAATAGCCGGACCTATTGGTTTGGTGTTCAAAGTTCACAAGTCTTGATTCCAAAAGGAAAGGGAAACCCCAACGTTTCCCCTTCCTCCCCATCATCCTTAGCAAAAAGGAACTTAAAGATGAGCGACGTGAATCTACCTCGTTCAGTCATCAGCATAACATCTGAGACTGCTACGGGTCAACTCAACTTGTCCGAATCACTAACAGCAGAGGAGGTTTTTGCATATCTAAGTTTGTTCAACAAATTACTTGAGTACACGCCAGAGGAACTGGAGGAAATTCTATGGAAGCACCAGACAGAAGAGAAATTCCGCTCTCCCATTCTGCCGTTTCCGACACGGCCAAATCCGTCCTTTTAGCACTACTGCAAAATCCTAGCCTGGTTCAGGAGTTGCCATTAACAACTCAACAGGTTGGTCGCCTGCTAAAGGAAAGCTGGTATCTCGCCAATGAAATGCTGGCGACTTACCAGAGGAGCAATGGGGATGAACTGAGAGCGATCGTTTTAAACGGCCGCCCCAATGAGAAGGTGAAAAACTACGATGTCAACCGACAACAGAAACAACCCGTTCACACAGATAAAACTCCAGGCGGCGACTACTTCAAATGAAGAATTAACCCGTTGTCTGCAAACAGTGACTGCCATTCTGGAATCTAAAAACCCCGACTACAGGGAAATCAGAGCCCAATTGCTTAGGGCCACTTGTTTGAGTTATGAGGTAGTGCGACATCTCGATGCTGCGAACATGAGTATCGGTCACTAAGTCAAAAAACTTGGGGCGGCTTGACCAAAGCCACCCCTAAGCAAGTCATTTAGGAGTTTACTATGCCCAAGTCGGGAGAAAACTCAAGCTCTTTTATCCTTAACCGTGGCTTAATAATAGCACTCCTAGAGGTTGACTTGCTAAATGTGCGATCGCGGCGGCGGGTTATGCGATCGCTCCTTCCCAAAGTTCTATTTAGGTGCGATCGCTCCCCATCGCCGCCATAGTTAACTAGTCTAACCACTAATAACGGCGCATTGGCGATGAAAAAATTAACCAACCAACAGAAGGCAGATCAGCTTAGTGTCTTAGTTCAACACTTAACCCCTAGCGCCTTAAACACAATGCACAAAGATTTGATGTCTCATTTTAATCGAGACATCGATACCAACCTCCAAAAGCAGGATGTAAAAAAAATACTTGAGGCGATCGAGAACGGGGAACTTCCATCAGAGGATTCCTCTGCCGCTGGCGATCACCTGTTGATTTCCATGGCTTGGCAGATTTTCTCTATCAATTACTACGTTAAAGAAAGGCTGTCATTTGATGATATTAGCATCCAAAAATTCCAGCAATACGCTGATGCAGCCTTACAAAAAACTAAGCTGTTTTTAGAACAGGCAAAAATCTTTATCACCGAGGAAAATGGAGAATCTTGAGTCAGAGATTTACCTGGGTCGCCTAACTGACATCGCGACAAGCATCCAAGACTACGGGGAAAGGATTAGCGTCAGACTTGACCAGTTCACCCTCGAAAAAGACGAGCATTTAGCCGAGGTTATTGGCTACCTGCATCTAATTAGACAACTAACCAATGAAGGCATGAAGGAGTTGCGAAAACTGTGACCAATGACCGCGACCATCTGGATGAGCAATTGAGGCGATTGCCAGGGTTTAAAGAAGAGGTCTTAGATGTCAGCTACATGGTAAGGAAACTCTACTATGACATCGACCAACTTTATAACTACTGCTTCACCGACAAACTCACTAAACCCTACGCCCAAAAGCAATTTCTCAACCAACTAGAGAAATTTGTTACCAACACCCAGGAAGCCGGGAAACTCATTCCCAAACTCATTGAAAAAATTGGAGGCTCTGATGATGAATAGCACAAACCAGCAAAACCCACAAACCCAATACACCACACAGCTAAAAAAGGATATCTTAAAGTCCATTGAAAATATTAGCGTACAGGTTTCCTCTCTGTGGTTAAAAGTTCAAGTCCCGAACCCCGATGAACCCTTAACCAGGGAAAACATCAGTAACCACTTGGAACAGCTAGCACGGGCTGTGAAAGTAGAAGCCAATAACTACAGCGAAAATCCTACCGACGATGATTCCTATGATTTGCTAGACAATTGGATATATATGGCTGATAAATCTACCGAATTTACGGACATCTTGATAGACATAAAAAGAATGGTTGATAATGCCATTTGCGAACTGGTTTTTATCAATGGTTTCTTTTGTGTTCAAGAATGTCAAGATATAGACAGATTCCAGCAGTCAGTTATTAAATGCCACGACGCTCTCTTGTATAACCTACAGAGCCCATTAAGTAATTAAAAGATCTAGATTTCACCGCCTGATGAGTCCTAGCCGGTAAAGGACGAAACTTTCCCCTTACACCTGGGGGGAAGTCGCGGATAACCGGGTGATTCCCGCCGCATTGATAACTAGCCCCCCCGAGGCGAAATGGGAGCATGATTTAATCTCAAATTAGGTTAATATTTTAGGGCAATATGGTATAATAAGCGAGAAGTGCGAGACGTTTAGGAGTCAAATAAGGCTGCAATGCCTGAAATAACGTCCTAGTG
>NZ_JARPLC010000240.1:0-2856 GCF_032350395.1 Limnospira sp. PMC 289.06 | reverse complement strand
AATGCCATGGATTCCGTTATAAAAGCTGCGTCCTAACCACCTTGACTAATGCTATATCTGGATGTGACGCACCCTACGAGCCGTGTGAGGTGAAAGTCTCAAGCACGGTTTTGTATGGGAGGGGGAGATGGTGACATCTCTCTCGACCCCTACTATGGGTGTGCTGGAAGCGTGGCGTGTATTTTGCCAAGGTTGAAGCAGCAGGCACCAGTCAAGAGTGCCCTCAATGCTCAACAGCGGTCAAGAAAGACCTCAGTATCCGGGTTCATAAATGTCCTGAGTGCGGCTACATCACCAATCGCGACGTGGCCGCCGCCCAAGTCATTCGGAACCGAGGGATTGCAGCGGCAGGGCTTACCGTCAAGAAGCTCGGTGAGGGTAAAGTCGTTGGACTCCCGTAGAACTGCGAATCCCCGCGCCTTTAGGCCGGGGAGTGTCAATCTTTTATCCAAGGGTGGGTTGATTAATCCCAACTAACTAAGGGCCTGATTCCTCAAACCAAGCCCTCGCGCCGCCTAACTCCCCGGTGACAGGCGCGACAGGCGAAACCCGCCACTAACCCTAATGGGAGTGTCAACTATATTATGTGGCTTCACCTACCTACTTTAAGGAGAGGTCGAAGCCCGTTCTGTCAATTCCGCACCAGTTTTACCATTACTGGTCGGAACGCTACCATTGCGGGGTTGGATGACTCCATAACCACCATGATGCGATCGCTGATAGATTACATTAATCTCATCAGTTTCAGCATTACGGAACATATAAAAATCATGATCAATAAGCTGCAACTGTTCTAATGCTTCTTGAATGCTCATGGGAGGCATGGCAAAATATTTCGTCCGCACCACTTCTTCTGGAAGTTTCACAGTGCGATCGCCAATTAAATCATCAACAATGGGCTTCTGTGCAACCACTTCACCAGTCTTAGGAAGCTGATATTGTTTCGCCATGCGTTTTTCTTTGTACTTACGCAATTGACGAGCAATTTTATCTGCTACTAGGTCAATACTGGCATAGAGATTTTCACTGCTTTCTTGAGCACGAATAACTGTGCCATTGGCATAAATCGTGACTTCAGCAGTTTGTCTTGGATTTATCCGAGGGTTCCGAGCCACAGATAAATGGACATCCACTTCGTTTGTCAATTGCTGAAAGTGACTAACAGCTTTGGCAATTTTCTGTTGTACATACTCGTGAATAGCATCGGTAATTTCAAGATTTTTACCCTGGATAACAAGCTTCATACAGCTCCCTCCCGATCATAGTGTGGGCTTAACTTCACCTTAACATTTTGCATTTCAGAAATGTAATTTCTTTAAAATCCTTTGCATCTCTTGACAATTCTTGATGGGTCAATTCACAGATCATCCTATTCAATCATCCATGATTGTCCAGAATATAACTGGCCGACCTATCACCTGGTTTTTCAGTCCTTCCACAGCGGTAGACTCCGGTTAAGAATTACTTTGATGATGCCCTTTGGTTCCCCCAAAATAAGGAAATTGTCGCAACTTAGTAGTGTCGAGAGAGAAGTCACCTTCTCCCCCTCCCATACAAAACCGTACGTGATAGTTTCCCATCATACGGCTCCTAGTCTGATTGCTCCATTGTTAGGGATACAGCGTTGGCATTGTCAAGTGCCGTCTTATCATCGTGACAGTGGCGGTGTAGTAGTTGAAGATTCTTGTATTCGTCCTTTCCGCCGAGACTTCGAGGTACAATGTGGTCTATTTCAACTATGTCTGATGGGGTAAAGTATTGCCCACACCAGGTACACTTGCCTTTTTGCTTCTTGAGTAGTTTTGCTACCCTTGTTGGCGTGTCGATTACTTGTCCTTTTCTGGTTGCCCAATAAGTCCAATTTCCGTCGTATGGTGTTGCTTCAGGGCGTATTGTGGTATGTCTGACAATCGGAGTGTAGCTATGTTTCCATAGTGTGTGTCCATCCTTGGTCTGGAATAACCAAGATTCATGCCTTTCTACCTCATTGCTAAGTTTAACTGTTCCATGTCTGAAATAGTTTCCTAGCTTCTCGTAAACTTGCCTTTCCGCATCTTGATACTGTCCATGCCCGTCACATCTGCCAGATTATATTGTCTAGCTTACCGAAGGTCTCTGATGAGACGACTCCTGAATAATAGTTTGACCATCCCCGAATAATCGGGTTTAGTTTGTTTATCAGGGCTGATTGAGGTGCTGTTTTATGTTGTTTGATTACACCTTTAATCACTTCTGTATGGGCTTTAACTGCTTTATTGCTGGGTTTAATGTGGGTTTTGAATCCCAACATTTTGTGAGGGGTTTTATTAAGTAGAAAACCACCTTTCCTTCGTCCCCCTAATTTCCCAGACTTGTATTTTCCTACCGGGTATTGCCTGATATTGAATCCGAGAAAATCAAACCCGGGTTCTTCTGTTTTGCCATTATACTCAATAGGTTTGAGTGTGTGACAAATTCGAGTCTTTTCGGGTTTAATCTCTAATCCTACAGGTTTTAACCATTTGGTGATAGCAGTTTTGCACTGTTCAATGATTCCTAGGTCTTTTGAGATAATCACGAAATCATCGGCGTATCGTATTAGGTTGGCTTGAGTGACTGTTCCTTTGTTTGGATACAGACTCTTGATTAACCTTTCCATTCCCAACAGTGCGATGTTGGCGAGTATTGGACTTATTACCCCTCCTTGGGGTGTCCCTGTTTCTGTATCATCGAAAACGCCGTTATCTAGCACTCCTGCTTTAAGCCATTGTTTCAGGTCTTTCTTTAGGTTGCTTGGACAATGAATTTTGTTCAGTAGATAATCATGGTTCACGGTAAGAGCATTTGGCTATATGTTAGGGGTCGAGAATGGAGTCA
>NZ_JARPLC010000239.1:0-2886 GCF_032350395.1 Limnospira sp. PMC 289.06 | reverse complement strand
TACTTTAATGTGATTATTTAAATGGTTAGAAACACAATTAACCCATGGGACCCAGGTCCTACTAGGGAGCCACCAAAGAGAGATGAACCAAAGGGAGGTAAAAAACCGCGTGGGTTTGGTAGGAGACCTGGTTTTGGGGGTGGCAGAAGCGGCGGCGGTGGTGCTGGTAACAGTTTTGGCGGTCCTAATAGCGGTGACGAGGTAGATGATGATAAAGGAAGGCAACCACCAAAACCGGGGAACGAAATGCCAGACCCTCGTGATTATCCTGTTAAAAATAATGATAAATGGCATTTAATGATTTTTGCTCAAATAGTAAATAGTAGACTTAGCAGTGGAACATCTAGTATTAATAGGCATTGGTGGAGAAGGCAAGAAGCAACAACGTCAAATTTTAGACTTAATAAGATTGGATTAGATGTGTTTATAGAGTGGGAAGAATCATGGCATGATTCAGAGTACAATTACGAAGAGCCGATAATTGTACATAATGATTATATTAAACATCGTAAGTTATACCCGTTAAAACCTTACTATATGAATTCAGGTTGTGAAAGAGTTTCATTATATGGAAGTGGCTTTAATAGTTTTTATAACTCTGAATATAACGCTTCATGTCGTGATCCAAATAGGCTTATGATTAGTCCATTATTTGGGTCTATCTTTTACCGTTTAACTCCAGCCACAACCTGGACAGACGTAACAACTGTTTGGACTAAAGACCCGGAAGCAATGTTAGAATATATACATTTATGGGAAGTTCCATATATTGATAGAGGTCATCAATCATACTACGAATATGAGTCTGACGTATTGTGGGACGCCTATCGAGGTAGGTCGTATGAAAATACACGCTGGTATCCAGTATTTCCTACGAGTACTAGATTAAACTATACTTCTTTAGACGGTCCACGAATTTGGGAGAACACCCGTAATTATAGCTATAAACTATGGATTCTGTCTGAAGATAAAGATTATTTGCCGCCAGAAAACAACGTTCGTCAAATCACAATACCAGACATGAATGAAGAATGCTGTGGAATGATTAGAAGGATTTACGAGTTCCTAGACCCTGAATCCTTTCCGGCTGAAATGCCTACAAAAATAACAGTAGATGCCGATAATCCTGATAATGGAATTAAAGAAATTAAAACATTGCCAGAGTGGTTAATGTACAGATTTGACATCGATGATGAGAGGTGGGGGGAATTTGAGGTAAAGGTAGAAATTAATGATATCAATCTTCTATCAGAAGAACAAGAAGAAGTAACAATAAAATTGCCTAATATTGCAGAATCTATAGCTGAAATTTTCGGGCTGGTTATGGAAATTGCCATCTCTCATCAGGTTACACAAAACGCTGTGTTAACCTGCTTACATGAAGCAGGTTTGGCTCACGCAGCAGCCTTTAAAGCTGGTAGGGAAGTCTCGGAAATATTAGACTATTTAGGCTTTGAAACTGAGGAAAAATACGAGAAACTAAAAACAGCTTTCACTCCAGAGGCTGATAATTTTGAGGAACTACTAGAACCTAACGAAAGTAAAGTTAAAATCACTAATCAAAAGAACGCGAAAGAAACACTACAGACAGCCTTAAATCAAATAAAGGAAATATTCTCAATAGTTAGAGCGCAAGGTACTTTACAAGTTAATGGTAATGACCCATCAAAAGACATATTAGCCGATTTAACGCGGTTATATGATTCAATGAAAAAACAGGATGAGATTAGAGAACAGGAAACCAATAAAGTCAAAGAATTGCTCAAAAAAGACTTTCCTGATATCAAGATAGAAACCGAGTTAATAGACGGCGATAATCCACTAAGGGAGACTCTGTAATGGTAGCCAGAAGTGCAAGAATGCTAAGAACAACCCGTGGCTTATCCAGTCGTCAAACTAGGTCAGCAATTGGACGGAATGGAGTTAGACAGGTTAATTTTTCTCGACGAACATCAACCGAGGAAATGGGATGGTTTGGGAAGCTGTGGACAAAAGTCACAGGAAAAGTAGTTCAGTGGGGTAAATCATTTGCGGGTTGGTTATGGGAGGGACTTACTAAGTTCTTTTCTAGCTTTAGCTTTGAAAAAGTAGCGACATTTATTACCTCTAATTGGGACAGCTTTTGGAATTTCAACTGGAATATATCAGATGAACAGATAGACAAAAATATGATGAATATTGCTAATCAATTTATTAGTACTACCGCCGGTTTTTTGGGTAATATGGCAGGTAAATTAGTTTGTGGAGTATTGCCTACCATTGGTATTGCATTTATCAACAAAGCCGCTGCTATGCACATTGCCTTAAGCAAGGGACCTGAAATGCTTATGGAAGTATCTACAGCTTTCGGTGCATACGTTAAACAGTCATTTAATATGGCTATGAAAGCTATAGCATGGCAACTGTTTAAACATGGTAGACGGGTTGTTAAAATGTTTTTAGCCGCAAGCCCTTCAGCGCTTGCGAAACGTATCGTTTCGATGGTTCCCGGTGGTAAAGACAGGATGAAAAAGTGGGGTGACGAAAAAGGTGAAGAATGGAGTTTTGGGAAACAGAGAAGGGACGCTAGAGAAAAATTACCAGAAGAATATGACGGCAAGTTAAGCACTATATGGAACCAAGATAGTTCAGAGGAATTTTGGGATGAATTCTCAGATAATTGTAAAGAAGCGATTATTTTAGTCGCTCAAGGCTTAGATGAATATATCGCGTTACAACGCATTGAGGAAAATAGACAGCAACAGTTAGTTAGCGCGGTTATAGAAAACGGCAGCGAACGTTTTAGATTAGTATCAAGTTTGCGTAATTTACAGGAAAATGTAACCAACGCATTAGCTCAAACTGAGATATTAGGAAATAGAGATATTGGTCAATTTGTAGGGTCGG
>NZ_JARPLC010000238.1:0-2889 GCF_032350395.1 Limnospira sp. PMC 289.06 | reverse complement strand
CAGCTATATGGCCGCATGGTGTTATCAACAACTCTTAGCTCCCTTTACCTTTGAGGTGAGGGTTGTTGTAATCGGACAGTGTTTGAGTTGTGGTTGGAGTTTATCTTAATTCCAACATTGAAGCCAGGTCAGACTCTAGTATTTGACAATGCAACGTTTCATAAAGGGGGGCGGCAGGCTGAACTGGTGGAGGCAGCTCAATGCCGTTTACTCTATCTTCCGCCTTATTCGCCAGACCTCAACAAGATAGAGAAATGTTGGTCGTGGTTGAAAGCCCGCATTCGCCATTGCACGTGAGCAGTTTGATTCTCTCGATGATGCCATGGATTCCGTTCTCAAGGCTGCGTCCTAACCGTATTGACTAGTGCTATATTATGGAGTCATGACTCTCCGCTCAAGCAGTTTGTTTATGACCTTGAGTTCCCCGCATTAGATAAAGTTTGGTCACAAGTCCAAACTTTGGGACACATAAACAGTTATGGGATGGTCAGGGGTGCTTTCCCTTATATTCAACCAAGGGGTTTAAGTCCCACCAGGAGGTTATTTCAGGCATCACAGCCCTATTTGGTCTCCTGAACGTCTCGCACACCACCTAAGAAAGTAGGTTGCTAACTACCTTCCTAGGTGGTTTTGTCTCCCCTCATGGGGCTATGCTAACTCTACCTCTACTATTGCTAATATCCCTCACTAGACCGCGACAGCATCGTTTCGTGGATATGTTCATCATGGTGACGGGTTTCGGCTAACAGTTCCCGCGCCTGTTCGTGCGCCATACTGTGATTAGGCTCGCTACAAGCTCCACGTGCGCGATCGCCTTCCTGGGCCGCCCGCGACAGCATCGTTTCGTGGATATGTTCATCATGGTGACGGGTTTCGGCTAACAGTTCCCGCCCTTGAGAGTCCGCAATAATTGGGCGATCGCCTTCCTCCTCCGCTCGCGAACGCATCGTTTCGTGAAGATGCTGCTTATGGTGACGATTCTGGGCCAACAATTCCCGGGCTTGTTCTTCTAAACTCATGATTTTAAATCTCCGATTTTATGATCAAAAAATTCCCCTACTAAAATTTTGGCATAATTTTCCCCAAAATGTATCTAAATTTACAGATTTTTTTCGGTAAGTATATATTTGGATGTATTATTTGCCATCAATCTGCCCCTGGCGCTGAGGTTTTCGTAAACTTTTATAAACTAGCTATTGAGAAAATATTTCATTTATGTTATCAATGAAATATGGGACTAGCCCAGGCAATTTTAAGCTAGGGCAGCAGTAATCAGCCCAATGTAGTGCCAATATATTTCATTTAGATGTAGTAATGAATTCATCAGAATTAGATCCCAAGTCCGGTGAAGTAGTAGAAGTGGCCTGGTCAAAAAGGTGGCAGGTCTATCAGCGCCTCCAAGAATTGGGAATTACCTGTTGGTGTCAGGTAGATCACCCCCTGCGGGTAAAGATTACCAACACCACCGAAGCTGTTCAGCTTGCTAGTGTCGTGAGAAGGTTAAGTGCATCGCCACGGGAACTAGCCCTATCTCTGGAAAGAGCCTGGCATCGTAGTTAGGCAATAAATCCCATTAACCAAAGCACACCAAACACACTTCTAAAATTATGTCTAAATTCAATAAGCAAGTTTCGGATTTCAGCCTTTCCGGTAGGGTTGTGCAGATTTTATTAAAAGGCAAAAACCCGCAAATATTGCAACTAATCACCACATCAGGATTGTATAGAATTAAGCTATCTAAGCGATTAAATTACGATGCAAAACACCTGTTATATGAGGGGGTAGAGGTGAGAGTATTTGGCGAAAAAATCCTCAATTTAAAAAATTTCAAGGTCAAACTAAAAGCCACCAGGATTATACTAGCCTCTGAACCATCAGTGCGCCCGGTAAAGTCTCCCAGTTCCCCAACTAAAAGTCAGCCTAAACCCGCTAAAATTCTAATTTGTCAGAAATCAGATTGTCGGAAGCGAGGAGGACAAGCCGTTTGTCAAGTGCTGGAGCAAGCCTTATGCGATCGCGGATTGCATGATCAAGTTAAAATTGAAAAAACAGGTTGTCTGAAAAAATGTAAATTAGGACCCAACTTAGTTTTCATGCCAGATAAGGCTCATTATACCCGAGTCAAACCCTCAGATATTTCTGAGGTGATTGAGAAGCATTTGGCATCAACAACTACATAGGGTCACCTAATCTTTAGACTGGGTAGGGGCGTTTCGACTTCCCCTGCTGTAGCCGCCGCCTCTAGCAATCATCCTCTATTTCGAGCGGATTGTTCGTGAACCCGCCCCTAATTACCGTTTTTGGGTCGATTGTGAATCCCCCTCTCTTGAGAGGGGGGAGAGTCAAAAGTACCCATTAATACCCAAATTGTAAGCCAAATTGGCTAGGGCGGGTTTGACACTCCCCTGCGTAAAGACGAGGGGATTCTTCATTCATAGACCCAACTTGCTTTGACAGGATTGCTCCAGCCAGAGTAGAGGTCGAATCTCCTGAAGCGTTCGGGTAATAGACCCATGTTCCGCTATACCCTAGCGTACACAAGGCTGACTTCAGGATGTTAATCGCAGCGTTCCAATCCCGATCCAAGCTGAACCCACATTGACAGGTATGGTGCGAGATGTTTAGGAGTCAAATAAGGCTGCAATGCATGAAATAACCTCCTAGTGGGACTTTTACCCCTTGGTGAAATATAAGGGATTCGTACCCTGACCATCCCATAACTGTTTATATGTCCCAACGTTTGGTATATAAATATACAAAGTGCGAGACGTTCAGGCATGAAATAGGGTTGAAATACCTGAAATAACCGCCTGGTGGGGACTTCAACCCCTTGGTTGAATATAAGGAGCGCACTCCTGACCATCCTCATAACTGTTTATATGTCCCAAC
>NZ_JARPLC010000237.1:0-2919 GCF_032350395.1 Limnospira sp. PMC 289.06 | reverse complement strand
ATCCATTTTAGCCACTTTCCACTATGCGATCGCTTTCTGGTAAGATGCGATCGCAATTCCGAGAATGTAGGCGATACGTCGCACTCCGAGGCTAGGCGATACGTCGCACTCCGAGGCTACGCGATCGCACTTCTGAGAATCGCTCGGTAGATGTTTGTCTAGTTGCGTCAGTCTGGTGATAGGGTATAATGCTGGGATATGTCAGGGGGTGGATGTGTTGGTCAGCTAGTTATGAGGAGTGGTGAGGGAATGAGTGCGGGTGAGTTGCTGAGACAGGCGAATCAGTTGAAACGGTCTGGGAAGTTGGATGAGGCGATCGCAATTCCGAGAGGCTACGGGAATGCACTTCCGAGGCGATAGGCGATACTTCTGGCGGGCACGCTGCGCGATCGCACTTCCGAGAGGGTAGGCGATACGTGCTACGCACACGCTACGCGAACGCACTTCTGAAAGGGTAGGCGATACTTCTGGCGGGCACGCTACGCGATCGCCAACTCTGGCTGTAATTTACCATTGGCGGGGACGGAATTTATCATCATTTAAAATCACGACGCTATCTCCTGACTGTGCCAACACAAATAAGCCGCGACGGTAGCCATAGCGGGCGACTTCTTCGGGAACCACCATTCCGGCGACGGCTCCCATGGCTTTGACATCACTATAACGGGGCATTAACCGCTTGAATTTTTCGAGTCTTTCCAGGTGTTCGTCGATGTCGGTTTGGCTGAGTTTGCTTTTGACTTCGACTAATATGGCTTGGTCGCTGTTGACGACGAGCAAATCAATTTCTAGGGCTTCTCCAAAGCGTTTAACCGAGAGGTCGCCGTGAAATTCATTGACAGCAATTCCCCTTTTTTGAAATAGTTGGACGGCGGCGGGGCGTACCTGCCATTCGACAAATTCTCCGAGGCGGTTTCCCAATTTGCCTAATTCTTGGTTGAGTTTTTCATTCTGTTGTTTGATGATTCGTTCGGTTTCCCGGAAGCGGCGATCGCTTTCTTGGGATTGTTCCCGGAAGCGGCGATCGCTTTCTTGGGACTGTTCCCGGAAGCGGCGATCGCTTTCTTGGGATTGTTCCTGGAGGAGTTGCCGGGTTTCTTGAAATTGGCGTTCGGTTTCTTTCTGGGCTTCTGCCAATTCCGCCAGCAGCCTCCAAACATCGTCAGCATTGGTGGTCATGGGGGTTGTCCTCTGGGTTATTTCAATCATCCATTTTAGCCACTTTCCACTATGCGATCGCTTTCTGGTAAGATGCGATCGCACTTCCGAAAGGCTAGGCGATACTTCTGGCGGGCACGCTGCGCGATCGCACTTCCGAGAATGTAGGCGATAGGTCGCACTTCCGAGAGGGTAGGCGATAGGTCGCACTTCCGAGAATGTAGGCGATAGGTCGCACTTCCCAGAGGCTAGGCGATACTTCTGGCGGGCACGCTGCGCGATCGCACTTCCGAGAGGCTAGGCGATCGCACTTCCGAGACTCTAGGCGATCGCACTTCCGAGAGGCTAGGCGATCGCACTTCCGAGAGGCTAGGCGATCGCACTTCCCAGAGAGTAGGCGATAGGTCGCACTTCTGAGAGGGTAGGCGATACTTCTGGCGGGCACGCTGCGCGAACGCACCAGATATTTCCCCCTGCCACTTCGCCCATATATCATAAAAATTAAAATTAGTCAATCACTGATAACCGAACACTTGATTCCGGCAAACCGGATCTCCGGCGAGACGTGCTTCGCGATCGCTCATACTGTCGCCCGGCCGCCATCTTGCCTGTATAATCAGGAATGCGATCGCGCCACGGACACGCTACGCGATCGCCTAAATTGACCGAGTATTGAATCGGGTTCGGTGAAATGAGCATTTTTGTTGAATTTCCAGAACAGTTGTTGGTGGCTTGTCGGGAAGAACCCGAAGGGTTTAAGCGGCGGGTGATGATTTTGACCTTGGGTCAACTCTATGAAGAGGGTAAAATTTCTTCGGGGGTGGCGGCGGAGATTTTGGGGTGCAGCCGTTTGGAGTTTTATCGTTTGATTGGCGAACGGGGATTTGCCGCGATCGACTACACCGAAGCCGAGTTTGAGGAGGAGGCGAAAACCAGCCGAGAATTGGCCGAGAAATTGAGGGATCGATGAAGTTTGTTGTCAATGCGACACCATTAATTGCTTTGAGTCTGATCGATCGCTTGCAACTGTTACCCCAGTTATTTGATGAGATTTTTATCCCGCCCACCGTATACCGAGAGGTGGCCATTCAGGGGGGCGACCGCCCGGGTCGCGGGGAGATTTTAACTCGAACGGGGGCGGTCGTGCAAGCTCCGGCAGGGACTTCCAGTATTGAACCGTTACTTTTGGGACTCGATGCTGGAGAATTTGAAGTCATTTTGTTGGGTCGGGAACTCCAAGCGGATTGGGTCTTGATTGATGAGCGTTTGGGACGGCGGGTCGCTTTGAGTTTGGGTTTACCTGTGAAGGGCAGTTTGGGGATTTTACTGGCTGCTGTCGGTGCAGATTTAATGACTCGGCAGGAAGCCAGGGAATCGATTTCGGAGTTACTTAAGAATGGCATTCGTTTGAGTTCGCAATTGATTCGGATGTTTGAGTCGGAGTTGGAACGGCTGTGAATGAGTCGGGGTCGCTCCGTTTGTCGTCTCGGCTTTAGACTTGGGAAATGCGATCGCTCCTCGTGTAGCACAGGCATCTTGCCTGTATAATCGGCAGTACGATCGCACTTCTGAGACTCTAGGCGATACGTCGCACTCCGAGGCTAGGCGATAGGTCGCACTTCCCAGAGCCTAGGCGATACTTCTGGCGGGCACGCTGCGCGAACGCACTTCCCAGAGAGTAGGCGATAGGTCGCACTTCCGAGAATGTAGGCGATACTTCTGGCGGGCACGCTACGCGATCGCCAACTCTGGCTGTAATTT
>NZ_JARPLC010000236.1:0-2951 GCF_032350395.1 Limnospira sp. PMC 289.06 | reverse complement strand
AGTAGTAGGTTCTACTTCACGCCTTCCGTTCCCCGCTTCAATCTGACGGGTTATGAATCCTGAAACTGGAGGTGGCTACCGCCGTTACTCTCAACTTCCTGCTTTACTAGATGGGTCACAACTCCCATCGTTTAAGCTATCAGTCTTGACCCTGAGTTCCCTGCCTTGCTGAGATTGCTCCAAGCGTCGGGACATATAAACAGTTATGGGATGGTCGGGGATGAGAGTCAATTCCTATATTCCACCAATGGGTGAAAGTCCCACTAGGAGGTTATTTCGGGCATCGCAGCCCTATTTCACTCCTAAACGTTTCGCACATACCCGGTAAGTAAATATAAATCTGGGAAAACAGGTGGGGCAACAAGCCGATTAATCGGTCACAAAACCCTCATTAAACCCAGCAACAAAGCAGTTAAAGCCCACATAGAAGTGATAAAAGGTGAAGTTAAAAAACACAAAACTGCACCTCAATCAGCCCTGATTAGCAAACTAAACCCAATCATTCGGGGATGGTCAAACTATTATTCAGCGGTAGTCTCAAAAGAGACCTTCGTTAAGCTAGACAACATAGTCTGGCTAATGTTAAGGGCATGGACAGTATCGAGATGCAGAAAGGCGAGTTATAAAAAGCTAAGGAACTATTTCAGATATGGAACGGTTAAACTTAGCAACGGGAAAGAAAGGCATGAATCATGGTTATTCCAAACTAGAGATGGACTCCAATTATGGAAACATAATTGGACTCCGATTGTCAGACATACCCTAATACACCCGGAAGCAACACCATACGACGGAAACTGGACTTACTGGGCAACCAGGAAAGGACAAGCAATCGACACACCGACAAGGGTAGCCAAACTACTCAAAAAGCAAAAAGGCAGGTGTACCTGGTGTGGGCAATACTTTACTCCATCAGACTTAATTGAAGTAGACCACATTGTACCTCGAAGCCAAGGCGGAAAGGATGAATACAAGAACCTTCAACTATTACACCGCCACTGTCATGATGATAAGACGGCAATTGACAATGCCAACGCTGTATCCTTAACAATGGAACAATCAAATTAGGAGCCGTATGAGGTGAAAGTCTCAAGTACGGTTCTGTATGGGAGGGGGAGATGGTGACATCTCTCTCGACCCCTACTACGATTTGTTACAGAGTTTGTTGACCTTGGGTTCCCTGCCGGTATTTGGTATCGTATGATACAAATCGTCGGGACATATAAACAGTTATAGGGATGGTCAGAAGTGCGCTTCTTGTATTCAACCAAGGGGTTGAAGTCCGCACCAGGCGGTTATTTCGGGTGTCTCAACCCTATTTCATGCCTGAAGGTCTCGCACCTACACCTTTTACAGTAAGCACTCTTAAAGACTACTCCCCAAGCGTAAATTCGGGTATGCCCTACCCTATTTGATTTTGACTTCGCTCTGGCCATTTGAACTGACGATGAAAGCTTTTCTACCAGTGATGGCTAGAGTTTTAGGGATTACGGAGTGTCTCTTGTTTCCGGCGTTCCCAAAGTCAACGACTTCAATTTATGTTCACACCAAGTCGCCCTAAAAGGACGAGGTTTTCAACCCATTTTTTCTGATAATTTTGTTAAACTATTCATGGCCGCGAATTTCGATCACTTGATTTTTTTCGTCCACAAGAACCACTTTCGGCTGATGAGTGGGGACTTCTTCCGGGGTCAACTGCCCATAAGCCATAATTATCAGGCGATCGCCTGGAATGCCTAAACGAGCCGCCGCCCCATTCAATTGAATTTCACCAGACCCAGGTGGGGCAGGAATGACATAGGTAATCAGTCTAGCCCCGTTAGTGGTGTTAACCACCTGTACCTGTTCATTAACCAAAATTCCGGCAGTGTCCAGTAAGTTTTGGTCAATACTTATACTGCCGACATAATTAAGGTTAGCCTCAGTTAGGGTACAGTTATGAATTTTAGCCAACAACAGGGTTCGATACATATTTTAAGGTCTCATCAGATCACATTGACATCCTCCCCGTAACCGGAAGGGGATTCCCAAACCTAACAATTTGGGTTTCTGGTTCTTTCCCCCTTTGGGGTTTTGAGCACCACTCCCGCAACTCCGGCTGTGTTCTGGTCTTCGGGTCGCAACCCAGACCGACACCGCCAGCCAGGCAGCTAAGATGCTGCTCCTGGCGTTTACGTCTGTCTCGGTCGTGATCAGTTTCCCAGTCGGGACATTCCCACTCCCGGACCTTTAACGGGATTTTTAAGGGCGATCGTATCCGCAGTTTAAGCATCCCCTGTAGGGGCGGCCTCCACCGTCAGCCATGCCCAACACCAGCCCACTGGATAAACCCGCCCGATTAAAAGCCGCTTTGGTCAACTCAGCCCTTCCGCCCTTCCTCCTCTTTTTAAACTTCGGGTACTTCGTCTTTCCCGCGAAGAAGTTGGAAAATGCGGACTGCCAATGCCTGAGTCTCTGCGATCGCCGAACCGAACTGACCTGCTTGATCAAGTCCAGCCCTTCCGTCTTGTTCCACCTCCTCAGCATCGAAGAAGTCTCGACGTAATCAATGCCCTCTTGTCCCTCGTACCAACCTTGGTTGGTGAGCGAAGTCCAACCATCAGTCCCCGTGGCTAATGGCTTGTTATACACCAGGCGAACACAACCCAAAGTCCTCCGCAACAGGTTTTCCTGTTCCGGGTAAAATCGGTATCGCTAGGCTTTCTCCGTCATCCTTGCAGTATATCTATAACCTGGTAATTACCTGACAACTCAGGAAAATTTATACAAATAGCCATCTCTTCTCAAAACAGGTTTCAAATCTATTGGTTTGACTGAAAACTGAGTTTTGTCAGGTTTGGTTAAAACAAAACTGCCGCGACTCGACGGGGTTATTCTACCGATTCCATGTGCCATCTGCTTGGCTATATCCCCGGTAAGCCATCCCTTAATTGGTTTTAATGGGTTATGGC
>NZ_JARPLC010000235.1:0-3001 GCF_032350395.1 Limnospira sp. PMC 289.06 | reverse complement strand
AAGCCGGGGCGGGTTTACCAAATTGCTGCGGTGGTGGCGCACCTCCCAGAAACACCCCCTATAAGCCGGGGCGGGTTTACCAAATTGCTGCGGTGGTGGCCAAGCGTTTAGCGGAACCCGCCCCTACATTCAACCCCCCCCCTCCCCAGGGATATCTTTACCTTGTCTATGGGGCGACGGTAAATTGGCATCCAACTTAATACTGTTTTATTATTGCCGCAAATCCTTGTATAATAGGGGTTTTAACCCCATCTATACGAATGGTGTCCTGTTTTACCCCTAGACATTTAGAATCTTTCCGGTAGAATCAGAACAAAAAAATTAACCACCAATGCACAGTCAAAACCCAATTGTGGAGGGTAAACCCATTACACTCACTCTCAATTCATCTAAGGTTCCTACGGCGTATGATGCCGATCAGCCTATTATCAAAATAGCGGGCCGCTCTTCCCTGAAAGGACAGGTAGCTATCAGCGGTGCTAAAAATGCGGCGCTAGTCATCATGGCTGGCGCTCTACTGTGTTCGGAAGATTGCCGGCTACGGAATGTTCCGTCATTGGTTGATGTCGGCACTATGGGGCAAATTCTATCGGCTGTGGGGGTAGACCTCAAACGAGATGGTAGCATTATTGATATCAATGCCAGAGAACTTACTCACTCTGAAGCACCCTATGAGTTAGTTAGTCAGCTTCGAGCTAGTTTCTTTATTATCGGACCGCTTTTGGCTCGCTTAGGGATAGCTAAGGTTCCTCTACCGGGAGGATGCGCTATTGGTGCTAGACCTGTGGATCTCCATGTTCAGGGACTACGAGCGATGGGCGCTCATGTGCAAATTGATCATGGCATAGTTGAAGCATACGTGACTGGGAGCGATCGCCGTCTCAAAGGCGCTAAGATTTATCTGGATTATCCCAGTGTGGGAGCCACGGAAACCCTGATGATGGCCGCAGTGTTAGCAGATGGGGAAACTATTATTGATAACGCGGCTCAAGAACCCGAAGTTATTGATCTGGCTAATTTCTGTCGGGCTATGGGCGCTAAAATTGAGGGGGCGGGAACTAAGAAATTAGTCATCTCTGGAGTTAGCCATCTGCACTCGGTGGATTATTCTATCATCCCCGATCGCATTGAGGCGGGGACTTTTTTATTAGCCGCCGCCATTACTGGCTCTGAACTAACCCTGGCTCCGGTTATTCCCGATCATCTCACCGCCGTGATTGCTAAGTTACGGAAAACTGGCTCAACTATTCTCGCCGAAGATAATCAAGTGATTCGGGTTATTCCGGGTCCGGAAATCCTACCCACAGATATCGAAACCCTCCCCTATCCTGGTTTCCCTACAGATATGCAGGCTCCTTTTATGTCTTTGCTGACTCTGAGTAAGGGTAATAGTCTGATTACGGAAACTGTGTTTGAGAACCGCCTACACCATGTGGCTGAGTTGATTCGCATGGGGGCTGATATCCGCATGAAGGGTAATACGGCGATCGTTAGTGGTGTTCCTATTTTATCTGGTGCGCCAGTAAGGGCTACAGACCTAAGAGCCGGAGCTGCTTTAGTATTGGCTGCTTTAGCCGCTGAGGGTGAAACTACCATTTCCGATTTACAACATCTCGATCGCGGTTATGAACGCATAGATCTCAAGTTGAAAGATTTAGGGGCTCGCATAGAACGTATAGAGCCACTACCTGAATCGGAAAATTCTTCTTCCCAAGATCAGTAAACTAGGGTAATAATTAACTATAGGGGCCCGATAGCTAACCTCCAGGTACTCCCTAGGTATTGCTAACCCGCCCCTTGTTGTATTTCCCCAATGTTTGATTCAATACTATGGCTTTGTCTCCTAATCCTCTCATTGGCCTGAAAGCAGATCATTTCCGCCATCCCCTTGATTTACAGGCGACTAATGCTTTAAAGCAAATTCCCGGTTTAGATGTGATCGTCCGTCAGTTGCTCGGTTCCGTCGGTGAGCAGTTTTTCTATTTGGAAAATATTGCTTCCAGTGTTCTCGTCGGTCAAAAACAGCTTCCACATCTCCATAATCTCTTGTTGTCGGCTTGTGATACTTTGGACTTGGAACCGCCACAACTTTATGTTAGGTCTTCCCCAGTCCCTAATGCTTACACTTTGGCTATGCGGGGAAAACAGCCTTTTATTGTCCTACATACCTCTTTAGTGGATTTGTTGACTCCTGAAGAAATTCAAGCCGTGATTGGTCATGAGTTGGGACATCTCAAGTGTGAGCATGGCGTTTATCTGACTTTGGCGAATTTGATTATTTTGGCGGCGGGTCAATTCTCTACTTTGGGTGCGCTTTTGGTTCAGTCCCTACAAACTCAGATTCTTGAATGGGTCCGCTGTGCTGAGTTTACTTGCGATCGCGCTGCATTGTTGGCTACCCAAGACCCTAGAGTGGTCATGTCGGTTTTGATGAAGTTGTCCGGAGGTTCCCCAACTTTGGCCCCTCAACTCAATTTGGATGCTTTTCTTGAACAAGCGATCGCCTATGATCAAATGAGTAGTGATGAGTTGGGAGAGTTACTTAAACAAGCCCAAACCGCTCAACTCACCCATCCTCTACCTGTACTAAGGGCCAGAGAGATCTATCGGTGGGCCAGTAGCCCCGATTATAATTTTTTGTTGCAATCTCGAAAAATCGTGTATAATGATAAAGTAACCAATTCGGGCGGATGGCGAAATTGGTAGACGCACCACACTCAAAATGTGGCGACTTCGGTCATGTCGGTTCGAGTCCGACTCTGCCCACTATTAACTGACCTAATGCTGGTAGGAATAACCGGGATTTACTTAACCCGATAACTATACCTAGTTACTCAGATATTACTCACAATCTAGTCCTAGCACAGGAAAATAATTCTGTCAATAGGATGATTACTCAGTCAACAAGCACAACTTAATCAATCTGTCAAATACCCATACCACCCCCCCCCAGCAATTCTCATTTTGGCGAAAACCTGTTCAAGTCCCCAGCATCCCTGTA
>NZ_JARPLC010000234.1:0-3051 GCF_032350395.1 Limnospira sp. PMC 289.06 | reverse complement strand
TAGAGGGTAGCGAGTTCCCTCCCCTGCTCCAAATCCCACAGTTTCAGGGTTTTATCTTCCGATGCAGACACGGCTCGTTTCCCGTCGGGGGCGATCGCCACTGCATTTACCGAGCGACTATGCCCAGAGAGGGTAGCGAGTTCCCTCCCCTGCTCCAAATCCCACAGTTTCAGGGTTTTATCTTCCGATGCAGACACGGCTCGTTTCCCGTCGGGGGCGATCGCCACTGCATTTACCGAGCGACTATGCCCAGAGAGGGTGCGAATCAGTGGCCCCCCTGGAGGGGTGAGGGTGGCAGTGAGGGGACGAAACCAGGTATTTCCGCGCCATTGTTTTGCTGTTTCTAGCAAAGTTTCAATGTCACTGGGTCTGTTAATTTTCTGCAAGACTGTCTTAACAGGCTTATGAGGTAAAAATTGACCAATTAACGGCAAATACTCCCAAAAATATTTAGATTCATCGGTAACTACTATGGTGTTATAAGGCAGCAACCGCCCCCAAAGTTGCCCCGCTAGTTGGGTTTTATCGGATTCCAAAACATGAGCCGATAGCCGCAACGTCCCCGCGATTAATTGCAGGGTTTCCGTCTGTTCCGGGTTCAGCAAGACATCCGAACTCATCGCCAAATCGTAATCTTCAATTAAGGCTTGCACCCCGAACTCCGCCAGTTTTGCCTGGATAAAGTCAAAATCCGTCAGCAGCTTCTGTAGTCGTGCAGTTTGGGCAGTGTTAACGAGATGCTCAGGGAATTTTTCTAAGGCATAGCGCCGCTTTTCTGGATAGAATTTGTTTAGCCGTTCAATAAAGCTGGTCATAACTCACGGGTGAAAATAGAACAATTTATAGTAGGTTGGGTGGAGCGATCGCGAAACCCAACACACTCGGACTCTAGGCTGGCGGTGGTTGAGTTTTTGTGGGGTTTACTGGGTTCACATAACCTACTCCTAATGCGATCGCTCTCGGTTCACATAACCTACTAAGATGTTGGGTTTCCTGCGTCCACCCAACCTACTACTAAGATGTTGGGTTTCCTGCGTCCACCCAACCTACTAATTATTCTTCATTATTGTTCTCATCTTCTCCATACAAACCATCCCACAAATTATCAACTATATCTAGTTCAATATCCCGCAAAGATACCCCCGCCTTTTGTACCGTCCTCCTATTAAATAAAAAGTCCTGAAAACTCTTGTGATAAATACTATAAACCTCCTCATATTCCATAATTCGATGGCGCAAAAACTGCTCCCATTCATCCAACACCTCCTGCACCGTTAACGGGTCTTCCTCCGCAAAATCCGCCAACAAATCGCAGGATACAGGCTTCCGAGTCTTTGACAATAAATAGATGATTTTTAACTTCGTCCGGGGTAACGGCCTCGTCACCATCCCCATACGCTGCCAATGTTGCTCATAATATTTCTCCAAACCCCTGGGCAAATTTTCCCAGTTCAAATCAGCATATTTCCCCGCCTCAATATCATTGAGAACATACTTTAAATACATAAAGTTAGTTTCGCTATTCTCCGCCAAAAATTCGATAAATTCCGCCTCTGTCACCCCTTGGGCCGCCAGCCAGCGCTGGATAGGTTCCCGTTGGCAGCGATAGCGAATAAACCCTTCGATATCTGCTAAATTCGCTTGATAATATTCATCGGACATCATATCAAACTCCTGCTGGGGAGCCGAGACGACAAAAGGAAAAAACTCCGGGCGTTTGGTCAGGACAAAATAGACCCCCTTGGGTAAATTTTCCGGGAGATAAAGCACATTTTGCCCCCGATTTTGCGTGCTTAAATCCACCTCATCCAAAGCATCCACCGCAATCACTAAACGGTCAGTTTTTGCCGCCGCTTCGGTTAATAATTTGCTCAAAAAGTTGCCATTGCGGGTATTATCAGGATGCAGGGGTAAGTCATAGGCTAACCCATAGCGTTCAATCAGTTGAGCGCAGATACTTTTGATAAAATCATCGGTGCTGGTGCGGTTTTCCGACAGGATATTAAAATAAGCCAGACATCCCGTTTGCTGTACATATTGCGCTAATAACGCACTCTTACCCACGCCGGGGTCTGCTTCAATGATAAAATAACCCTTGGCTTGTTTCTGGCAAAATTCCTCAATGGCATTAAACACAAATTCTCTGCCAAAAAATTCCTGGGTTTTTTCCTCAATAAAAGCGGCAAAATCCGCCGGAACTGGAATAGTCCCTTTTAAGGTGGTCAGCAATTGATTAAACCGTTCATCTAAACCCTGACAAGAGGCGATAAATGTATCCACACCCTCATCAATTCTCCCCCGAATTGCCGAGAGTTCCTGGTCAATATTGCTGACTTTCCCGACTATTTGGGTAAGGATATCGTGGGTTAAGGTATTAAACACCACGGGATTATATTTAATTTCTAATCGGAAATAATGCACTAAGCCGGGTAAATATAAATTCCGAAAGGTGTTGAGTAAGACGGGAGGCGCTTCTCGTAGCCACTGGTGTTCGGCTTCTAGGCGCTGCATCAATTGATACCGAATTGCCTCCTGTTGACTCCCTTGCCAACTCCCCTCACTGCCTTGGGGCTGTTCCCCTTCAACGATTATTAAGATTTGTTTGCCATCCTGCTTAATCTGGTCAATTCGTGCTATAATTAGGGGCTGACTATCCTGCCATTCCAGTGTTTTCTGGCAGCAGGCACAAATATCATTTAAGATGCGCTGATGGGCTCTAAGCAGTGCTTTCTCAATGTCATGATTACCTTCTCCAGTCTTGCGCTGTGCCCACTTATGACATTCGGTGGTAACAACTCCGACCCCAGCACTAGCAAATAGTGACAACACCTCAACAATCATGGCTCACCCCATCCCACACATCCGAGTTATCAATTAACATTGTAGGGGATTTTCCCACCGAGTCAGCCCTAGCGTGGGACTCCGGATTGGTTGAGAGGTGAGAGGATCGAAAATCTTTAAACTCTGACGCGCGCCTATAGCGTTTCTCATATCCATAAGGTAGAGCCCTCACCCCAAACCCCTCTCCCAAGGGGAGAGGGGCTTTGAAAA
>NZ_JARPLC010000233.1:0-3128 GCF_032350395.1 Limnospira sp. PMC 289.06 | reverse complement strand
AAGTGTAACCCAACCAGAGACTTTGTAGGTTGGGTGAAACCAAGTGTAACCCAACTAAAGACTTGGTAGAGACTTGGTAGGTTGGGTGAAACCAAGTGTAACCCAACCAGAGACTTTGTAGGTTGGGTGAAACCAAGTGTAACCCAACCAGAGTCAGCAAAGCGATCGGCTAAATTCCCCAAAAAATAGCAGCAGATTATCTATCACCATCGATCAACTCTGCTGCTACCCCCCAAATTAATTAATCAGTGGTGACAATTGCAACCCTTATGACCGCAACCATCCCCATTAGGATGGCCATTAGCACAGGCTTCGCTACAGTAATATTGGCCATTTTTGGCGATCGCTTTTGTCGTATCCACAATACACAGACAGGACTCGCAGGCGCATTTCATTTGAGTTACCGTGGTCATCAGAACTTCTCCTCAAGATATAATAGACTTATGCTTGAACAAGCTTTCATAGTAACTACTATAACATTTGAACATACTTTCAGATATATGTATCTGGAAGTTTAATAATTTCTTTAGAATTGAGATTAATCCCCCACAGTCAAACCCCCACATCACAATATGTCTGACACCCTTGATAGCAATCCCCATCACCACGACCACCAGCCCCTCGCCCCAGAGCAAATTTTGAGCAGGGAAAAGGCCCAACGGATGGCAGAATTTTTTAGTACCCTAGGAGACCCCAACCGCTGGCGTATCTTGTCAGCACTAGCCCTGAAAGAAATGCGTGTGCGAGACCTAGCCGCCGCCGTTGACATGACCGAATCCGCCGTATCCCACCAACTGAGAATTCTGAGGACCATGCGCTTTGTCAGTTATCAGAAAAGGGGACGCAATGTAGTCTATGGTCTCAAAGACCATCATATTTTCAACCTTTATCGGGATGTATCCGAACATCTCGATGAACCCGAAGATCACCCGTGAAAATCAACCGCCAATTCTGTTTCCGGAGGACCACAAATTTATAAAACCGCAACTCTACCATACAAGCGAAAAATATGCAATAACTTTCACAAAAAGCCAGCAATTCTCATTATGGAAATTTTGCCCCAGCTTATTGAGAATCATCTCAAGAGCGATTCTTGAAAGCCCCATTCTTTCGTTCAAGATTGGGCATCATCGGGCATCTTGGACAGGATGCGGGTCAAAATGAGAATTGCTGACAAAAAGCCATCCTCGGCTACCTTAAAGAATGGGGCTTTGTACCCCATTTTTTGATAAAATGGCTAGGAGTGTGACAGGTTCGGGAATATAAACTCCACCTCTGGCTAGGAGTGTGGGAGTAATTGGTCTGAACAATTTAGCAATTTTGCTTTAAAAATCGCCGAAACTGATCAATCTGTCACAGTTTTTGGGTGAACAGCTCAGTATTGTTAAGGGAGAAATAACGAATGTACAGTCCAACTGGAACTGGTGTTGCTATGAGGACAGGAGCGGCGGGCCGTATCTTTGTCTTTGAAGTCGAAGGGATGCGTCAGGGACAGAACACTGACAACTTTAACTATCCCATTCGTCGCAGTGGCACAGTCTACCTCACCGTTCCCTACGAACGCATGAACCAGGAGATGCGTCGCCTATCTAAAATGGGGGCCAAGATTGTCAATATCTACCCTGCTGGCGAAACCCCTCCGGTTCGGACTCAAGCGGCACCAGAAAATGGACAACAGAGCCAATCATCTGGAACCCAAACCCCTACTATGACTCAAGCGAAAGCCAAAACAGATATTCCTGTTAACATTTACAAGCCCAAAAATCCATATATCGGCAAATGCCTGTCTAACGAAGAGTTAGTTAGGGAAGGTGGAACCGGGACTGTTCGCCATTTGATTTTTGATATCAGTGGCGGCGACTTGCGCTATCTCGAAGGTCAGAGTATTGGTATTATTCCGCCAGGAACTGACAACAATGGCAAACCCCATAAACTCAGGCTGTATTCGATCGCCTCTACCCGTCATGGCGACCATGTAGATGATAAAACAGTTTCCCTATGTGTTCGTCAGTTGGAATATAAACACCCAGAAACCGGGGAAACCGTCTATGGAGTTTGCTCAACTTATCTGTGCAACCTGGAAGCTGGGGCTGATGTGGCTATTACTGGCCCGGTCGGTAAAGAAATGCTGCTCCCAGAGGATGAGGATGCCACTATCATTATGATGGCAACGGGTACGGGAATTGCGCCTTTCCGGGCATTCCTGTGGCGGATATTTAAGGAACAGCACGAAGATTACAAGTTCAAAGGCTTGGCTTGGCTGTTCTTTGGCATTCCTTACAGCCCCAACATCCTCTATCAACAGGAACTTGAAGAATTACAGCAACAGTTCCCTGAAAACTTCCGCCTGACATTAGCCATTAGTCGGGAACAACAAAACCCAGAAGGTGGCAAAATGTATATCCAGGATCGGATTAAGGAAAATGCTGATCAGTTATGGGAATTGATCCAAAAACCCAACACCCATACTTATATTTGCGGTCTCAAAGGTATGGAAGGCGGCATTGATGAGGGAATGTCGGCCGCAGCAGGTAAGTTTGATGTTGACTGGTCTGATTATCAGAAGCAACTCAAGAAAAAGCACCGTTGGCACGTTGAAACCTACTAGGACATCAACTTAACCATTTGACTGGCGGGCGTGGCTCTTGAGTCGCGCCCTTTTTGTGGCTGGATTGGACTGATTGGACTCTCGGCAATTATCATCAAAAAATCGCGATCGCTCCTCGAAACCTCAGAGACAAGGCAGCCCAGAGACAAGGCCTGCCTTGTGGGAATCTTAGTCAATCAGTTGATTTCCGCGTTTGTACTGCTGATAGGCTGCAAAGAATAGTCCCGCTAATGTCACCAGGATTAAGCCTAAGACGATCCCCGAAAGTAATGGTTCAATCACGTTGAAACTCCTTGATGTTAAGTTTTGATCTCCTTGGATTAATATCGCATATTCTGATACATTTACCCGACATTTATCTGGCTATAGCCATTAGGGGTCGAAAATAAAGTCGCCTTGATCTCCTCCCATTCAGCAGCAGAACCGTACATGAGACTTTCACCTCATACGGCTCCTAGTTTGACCGTGTTATGGTCGAAAGAGAAGTCACCTTCCCCAACTCCAATTGAAAACCGTGCTT
>NZ_JARPLC010000232.1:299-3070 GCF_032350395.1 Limnospira sp. PMC 289.06 | reverse complement strand
GACCCCTAACAAAATGCTCTTACCGTGAACCATGATTACCTACTGTCCAAAACTCAATGTCCAAGCTGCCTGAAAAGAGACCTGAGACAATGGCTCAAAGCGGGTGTATTGGATAACGGTGTATTTGAGGATACAGAAACAGGGACACCCCAGGGAGGGGTAATAAGTCCAATACTCGCCAACATCGCACTGTTGGGAATGGAAAGGTTAGTTAAAGAAATGTATCCCAATAAAGGAACAACCACCCAGGTGAACCTTATAAGATATGCCGATGATTTTGTGGTCATCTCAAAAGACTTAAAAATCATCGAACAGTGCCAAACTGCAATTTCTGAATGGTTAGAACCTGTAGGACTAGAAATTAAACCCGAAAAAACTCGAATTTGTCACACACTCAATCCTATTGAGTATAACGGCAAGATTGAGGAACCGGGGTTTAATTTTCTATGATTCAATATCAGGCAATATCCGGTAGGAAAATATAAATCTGGGAAAACAGGGGGAAGAGGAAGCCGATTAATCGGTCACAAAACCCATATTAAACCCAGTAAAAAAGCATTTAAAGCCCAAATTGAAGTGATAAAGGGTGTAATAAAACAACATAAAACGGCACCCCAACCAGCTCTGATAAGTAGACTAAACCCAATTATAAGGCGATGGTCAAACTACTATTCAGGAGTAGTCTCAACAGAGACCTTCAACAAACTAGACCATATAGTCTGGAAGATGCTAAGGGCATGGACAGTATCAAGATGCGGAAAGGCGAATCATGAAAAGTTAAGGAACTACTTCCAGCAGGAAAGGGTTAAACTTAGCAACGGAAAAGAAAGGCATGAAACTTGGTTGTTTAAAACTAAAGAGGGACTCCAATTGTGGAAACATAATTGGACCCCAATTGCCAGACATACCCTAGTACGCCCAGAAGCGACACCATACGACGGAAATTGGACTTATTGGGCAACCAGAAAAGGACAAGCAATCGATACGCCAACAAGGGTAGCGAAACTACTCAAAAAGCAAAAAGGCAGGTGTTCCTGGTGTGGACAGTATTTTGCACCATCAGATTTAGTTGAAGTAGACCACATTGTACCTCGAAACTTAGGTGGAAAGGATGAATACAAGAATCTTCAATTATTGCACCGTCACTGTCACGATAATAAAACGGCGCTTGACAAAAACAACGCCAAAGCTGTATCCTTAACAATGGAACAATCAGACTAGGAGCCGGATGAGGTGAAAGTCTCACGTCCGGTTCTGAATGGGAGGGGTAGACCGTGAGGTCTATCTCGACCCCTAATTCTTGGTAAATATATAAGAGTATCCTTGAGTCAGTCCATCAATTTGCCCAGAGTAGATGAATTTTTAGAAGAACTTGCAGCCATTCAGCAAACCGGCTCCAAGCGCATTGCCTTACTCGGTTCCCGCCATATTCCCTTAACCCATCAGAATTTGATTGAGATGATGAGTTATGCCCTAGTTTTGGGGGGAAACCATCTGATTACCTCCGGTGCAACCGGGACTAACTCAGCCGCCATTAGAGGGGCAATGCGGGCTGATCCTAATCTTTTAACAGTCATTCTACCTCAAAGTCTCGAACGTCAGCCTCGCGAGTCACGGTCACAGCTAGAACAGGTCATCCATTTGGTCGAAAATCCCTCTGGAGATACCTTATCATTGGCCGAAGCTAGTTCCTCCTGCAATCAGGAAATTATTTCCCGGTGTCAGCAGTTGATATGTTTTGCTTTTCATGACAGTGATACTTTGCTGAGGACCTGTGAAGAAGCCGAAAATCAGCGGAAGGTGGTAACTTTGTTCTATTTGGATTGAAGCCAGAGGTTGCCAGTGGCACTTAGTTGGTATAGATCTATTGGGGCAAGTTCTCAGAGATATAAGCTATCTCACCCCATAAGGCCTGATTTGCTGTTCAATGCCAAAATCAGACTGCTGTTACCGAAAAATTGGATACAAAGACCCGTCCTTTAGCCTAGCTGGGGACGGCTTTTTATCAAAATTGTTGCATATTTGGATGTTTGGGGTTAGAATCCTTGTCCTAAGAAATCAGTAGAACATTACATAGCAACGAAGGCTTATGGCTTCAACATCTTCTTTCGATATTGTCAGCGATTTCGACCGTCAAGAATTGGTCAATGCACTAGACCAAGCCAAACGAGAAATTATTAGTCGCTACGATTTGAAAGATACTAACACTACCCTAGAACTTGGTGATGAGGTAATTGTTGTCAATACCGACAGCGAGTTTACTCTTGATGCGGTCCATACGATTATGCAAACTAAGGCTGCTAAACGTAATCTATCCCTCAAAATTTTTGATTATGGAAAGGTTGAGTCAGCTAGTGGAAACCGAGTCCGCCAAGAAATTACCCTGAAAAAAGGGATTAGCAAGGATGTGGCTAAACAGATTACCAAGATTATTAAAGATAATTTCAAAAAATCTCAGGCTTCTATCCAAGGTGATGCGGTGCGGGTTTCTAGTAAGTCTAAAGATGATTTACAGGAGATAATTAGATATCTCAAGCAGGAAGATTTCCCCGTAGCACTACAATTTACCAATTACAGATAGTTAATATCCTACCAGGCGATCGGGTGCGATCGCCTGGTAGGGTGCGTCAGAACCAGGGTATATAAATCCCCAGGAATAATGCTCGGCTGACGCACCATTTCGAGTATACAAGTTCCCACACCGGCTCACGCCTACGGTAGGGTGCGTCAGAACCAGGGTATATAAATCCCCAGGAATAATGCTCGGCTGA
>NZ_JARPLC010000232.1:0-290 GCF_032350395.1 Limnospira sp. PMC 289.06 | reverse complement strand
CGCACCATTTCGAGTATATGAGTTCCCAGAAATAATTATGATGCTCTACCAACAATCAATTATCGGTTATGGTGCGTCAGAAATCAATTATCCCCTGTTGATTTCAATTCTCGGAGTCTGACACACCCTACTGATGGTTAAGGTTATGGTGCGAGGCGTTCAGGCATGAAATAGAGCTGTAATGCTCTATTTCATGCCTGGTAAGGATTTCAGCCCCTCGATTGAATACAAGAGACTCGCCTCTGACCATCCCTACAACTGTTTATATGTCCCAACGATTTGTATCAAAG
>NZ_JARPLC010000231.1:0-3249 GCF_032350395.1 Limnospira sp. PMC 289.06 | reverse complement strand
TGGGACATATAAACAGTTATGGGGATGGTCAGGAGTGCGCTCCTTATATTCAACCGAGGGGTTGAAGTCCCCACCAGGCGGTTATTTCGGGTATTGCAACCCTATTTCATGCCTGAACGTCTCGCACCAAATTATAGAATATAGCATTGAGTATCTCATGTTAGCCCAATTGCTCAAAATTGACACTCAGCTAACCAGTAGGCGCGATGGTTCCTGGTTGTGGGCTATTTCGGCGATCGCCAAAATTATAGACTGTTTCCAGTTTTTCTGATGAAACCGGAAACTTCTGGAGTTTTTGTTGAACTTTGGTTATCCTGGTGTGAGCGGCGCGATATTATGTTATGGGGTCAAAACGCAAAATTACTAATTGGTTAGAACGTAACTGGGTAACTCCGGCTTATCCTGGTTGGCTGTTAGGGTTTATGACGGTTTTTTTCTTTGGGGCTGCTACTAATACTATGGCAGGGTGGCTGTATGTGATTAGTGGTATGGGGTTGGCTTTGTTATTGGCGGCGGCAATTCTGCCAGGGCGGAGTCTTCGTCCCCTTCAGGTTCGCCGCTACCCTATTACTCCGGTCAGTGTGGGCTCGCGCCTCACTTTTGAACTGGAAATCGAAAACCAGTCGAAAAAATCTTGTCCCCTATTTCAAATTTACGATCGCCTCCCCACAGAGTTGGGAGATGCATCGGAGTCTATTGATGTTATTGGACCCGGACAAGTTTATCACTGGAAATATTCCCGTATTACTAAACGCCGGGGGATTTACCATTGGTCTGGGGTGAGACTGCGATCGGCTTCTCCCCTGGGGTTATTTTGGTGTAGTCGCGATCGCCAAGTTCCTGCTACAGCTATTGTTTATCCCACCGTATTGCCTTTAACTGCTTGTCCTATTGTTGATAGCATTGAAGTAGACCAAGGTCCAGAGATTTACTCTTGCTTTCGCCTTGATCAAGCCACAGAAGGCATTACTCGCACTTTACGCCCTTATCGTATCGGCGACCCTACTAGACTGATTCATTGGCGTTCTAGTGCTCGCTATGGGGATCTACGAGTCCGAGAATTGGAGGTCGCTATTGGGGGTCAGGAAGTAGTTATTTGTCTTGATAGTGCATTTTCTTGGGACCATGCCGATTTTGAAACCGCCGTTTCTGTGGCTGCTTCTCTTTATTTCTACGCTCGTCGCGCTCAACTTAATGTACGGCTATGGACTGCCTCCGACGGACTGGTGGAAGGCAATTGGGGCGTTCTCTCCGTTTTGGCTGGGGTTATGGCGGGTCAATCTAATAGCACCATTGACCGCCCTGATGTTCCACTGATTTGGATTACTCAAAATTCTGACAGTATCATGAGCCTTTCCCCTCAGAGTCGTTGGCTACTTTGGCCACTGCCTGCCCCACAAAATCATGGCGCGCGCTCCGGGTTGGGGATGCAATATGGCTCCGATGCGATCGCTCCCTGTCCCGGTGTAAGGATTAATCCCGCTGAACCTCTGGTTCCACAATTGCAGGCCAAAAATAATTGACTTTGACAAGCCGCCCGGCGGGTTTAGTAAGTTAGCCGATGGGAATCATCCCTGAATGCAGAACCATCCCCTAAATGGGCATTAAAGCGCGGTATTCTCAAAACTAATTGCACCAAGATACTGGGGTTTACCTGCCGCCGGGTAGGAGATAAGCCGAGGGGGCAGACCTTCACAAACCAAAGTTAGCCCGACTAGATTTGTTTTAGTGACCGTTGATGGTATATGATCAGGATATTGTAAAGTTTTATGTAGGCTCGCTCATAAATTTGTCCCGTTCAAGACAAATCGAGAAGCCTAGATATTTGAGAGAGGAGAAAACACAATGGCTTTTGAACTTCCCAGTTTACCTTTTGATCAGGATGCACTAGAGTCTAGCAAAATGTCCGCTAATACTCTATCCTACCATCATGGTAAGCACCATGCAGCTTATGTCAAAAACCTTAATGCTGCTATTGAAGGTACAGACATGGCTAATATGTCCCTGGAAGAGATCATCAAAGCCACTTACAATGATCCTTCTAAGTCTGGTATATTTAATAACGCTGCCCAAGTCTGGAATCACAGTTTCTTCTGGAAGTGCCTCAAGCCCAATGGTGGTGGTCAACCTACAGGAGCTTTGGCTGACAAGATTCAAGCAGATTTCGGTAGCTTTGACGCATTCATTCAAGAATTTAAGAACGCAGCGGCTACCCAGTTCGGTAGTGGTTGGGCTTGGCTAGTCCTGGATAATGGCACACTGAAAGTTACCAAGACTGCTAATGCTGTTAACCCCATGGTTGAGGGTAAAACTCCCCTGCTAACTCTCGATGTTTGGGAACACGCCTACTATCTGGACTTCCAAAATGCGCGGCCAGGTTTCATCGATAACTTTATCGAAAATCTGGTTAACTGGGACTTTGTAGCTGAAAATCTCGCGTCTGCCAGCTAATATCTTTGATATTCCTTTCAGCCAACCTAGCTAACCTGCTCTAGCTTAATCTGTACCCCCCCTCAAAGGCAATATTGGGGGGCGGTCAGTTGAGAGGGGCGGGTAATTTTTGATTATTTATCAGTGACTCAGGCGCACTACTGACAGCAAAAAAATCCAGTAATCGGACTTGAACCTAATACATAGCCTATAACCCCTATTCTACCGCTGCTTAGGTGTTACTCAAAACCGTAGTAGAGTAACAAGTGAGTAAAAAATGAGTAACGCCGCTAAACTCCCTACAGTGGGGGGAAAGGGTAACTATGATGAGAGTTACGCTAGATTCCTGAAAGCCTATCAAGACTTTAAGGGGGAATGTCCCAAAGGAGTGACTCTCAAACTACAAAAGTCCGGGACTAGGTACAACCTACTATTGCGTGCGAGACGTTTAGGAGATAAAATAAGGCTGCGATGCCTGAAATAACCTCCTCGTGGGACTTCTACCCCTTGGTAGAATATAAGGGACTTAATGTGATAGCTAAGTAACCCTGACCATCCCATAACTATCTATGTGTCCCAACCTCTGGCTTCGACAACCAGACAACGCAGGAAGACTCAAGGTCAAGACAGAATGCTGGAAAGATGGACGTTATGAACCCATTTAGTATAGCAGGAAGTTGAGAGTAACGGCGGTAGCCACCCCCAGTTTCAGGAATCACAACCCGTCAGATTGAAGCGGGGAACGGAAGGCTCCGAGATACAACCTATAGCACTAGTCAATACGGTTAGGACGCAGCCTTGAGAACAGAATCCATGGCA
>NZ_JARPLC010000230.1:2520-3179 GCF_032350395.1 Limnospira sp. PMC 289.06 | reverse complement strand
TAATCTTGAGGTGTGGGAGAATGAGAAGAAGAGAGATCGGAGGGCGATCGGTGTTGTTCACTACAAATATTAACTTGATTATTGCCGATTCCAATTTGCATAAAATTAGTAGAATTTCCAGTAGCAGACAGTTCTGCTTGTTCTAGAACAGAAAACACATTAGACTTTTTAACATCTTCCCCAACCACATCAGACAGAAGTTTCCATAACTTCCAGGCTTCTTTTTTGACATGATCGTAACTTTTCTCATTGTTTGCGGCAATTTCGTAATAATCCTGATGTTGCCAAATCCCCTGTAATATAGACTTTTGTAGCCAATCAAGATGTTTTCCAGTTTTAGTGAATACCTGTTCATCAGTCCAGTTTAAAACTTCTTGAATATCCATAGGAAAAAGTGGGGGTATGCAAGGATAATCCCACTTTATCACACTTTTCCCCACTTGGCGACAAAAATCCCACTTTATCCTACAAAATCGGTCTTGTAAATAATTGTAAAATCCCACTTTATCCCACTAATTGTTATAGATAACTCTCAAGTGAACTGCTAAAATTAAACAGCGATAGGATCTTGTATGTATTGATAATCTAATCCTGGAAAATAATTATGGAATTGTTTAACTTGTTTGCGAAAAAATCCTCTCAAGAAACCAAGGCAATTA
>NZ_JARPLC010000230.1:0-2511 GCF_032350395.1 Limnospira sp. PMC 289.06 | reverse complement strand
GTAAGTTTTTGGGCGATCGAGATTTCAGTCTGGTTGACTTAAAACAAACATCCATGGAATTGTTTAACTTGTTTGCGAAAAAATCCTCTCAAGAAACCAAGGCAATTACTGATGAGGATATGTTGGGGATAGTTGGGGAGTTCAATAAGTCCTTACCATCTCTTCCTGAAAACTCGGAAATCTTAGAGGAAATCAGCTTTGATAAGGTAGTCAGTTATTTAAAAAGCGATCGCCCCGATAGTCCCAGTCTAACACAAGCAGCGATCGTTCGCCAAAAACATCCCGAAGGTACTTTTTTAGCACTCGTATTTTTGGACGAAAATAACCATCTAATTTATCTCCCCAGTGGCCTTCAGGCAGGACGGCAGATCGTTGCCAAAAAGCTGAATCAAAAATTAAGTAAGTTTTTGGGCGATCGAGATTTCAGTCTGGTTGACTTAAAACAAACATCCATCGTCGTCAAAGTAATTAAGATAGTTAGTATTATCATTTGGACTATGGTGATTTTTCTGGTGTTATTCCCATTACTGGGACACCAGATTATGAATCAAGCTTTATCTGCTGAATTAAATACTCCTTCACTGGAAATTACGCCAAATATGGTTGCATTTGGCTGGCTAGGGAACCAACAGGCTTTTGATCAAGCTCGTCAAACAGCCTATAAAGAGGCTAAACAATATGCCGAACAGGAATTAGATAAATGGGAAACTGAATTAATTAAGCGCATAGATACAGATTTTCTGAACTGGTATTTTAGTTACTTTAATCAGAAAAAACAAGAATTGGACGTGCTTGTTCAATATGTAAGCCAAAATTTTATAAATGGATTCGATCAGTCTAAAATTAACGAACAAATTAAAAATAGCGTCAATTATAATCTTCAAAGAGAATTTGCTCGTCGCGTTGTTAGTTCAAAATCTGCTGAAAGTAAATTTAATACAATCAAGATTGATACCACTGAATTATATCTAGAAAAACTATCGGGTCAACTAAAAAATGTTCCCAAAAAGTACAAAATTGCTGAGGCAGACTGGCAGCAATATTTAGAGACAATCAAAGTCAGATTAGAAAATGAACAAGGCGATCAATCATTGCCAGTAAAAGTTATTGGTGGTTATCTCACCACTAAAGCTGTAGCAAAAATAGCAGCTATGACGAGTGGTAAAGTTGTGGCTGGCTTGATTTCTAGTTCAATCGCATCTGTGATCGATCCTGCTGTCGCTGTTGGATTAATTGCCTTGGATTATTGGGATTATAATAATGGAGTTACAGAAAATAAGCCCCGTTTGCGTGAGGATCTAGTTGAATCTCTAAGTGAACTCAAAAATACTCTTTTAAAAGATCCTGAGTTGGGTGTGATGTCTGCAGTGAATGAATTAGATGAACAAATAAAAAATAGTGTTTAACGGGCATATTGTGGGTGACTTTTTTTATGGTTCCTCTGGGTCTAAACCCAGCGATCGCAACCGTTCAGCAAGACGTTCGGCTTTTTGGCGTTCTGCCTCAGCAAGCTGTTGAGCTTGTTGGGCTTTCTGGCGTTCTGCCTCAGCAAGCTGTTGAGCTTGTTGGGCTTTCTGGCGTTCTGCCTCAGCAAGCTGTTGAGATTGTTCGGCTTTTTGGCGTTCTGCTTCGGCTTTTTGGCGTTCTGCTTCGGCTTTTTGGCGTTCTGCTTCTTCCGGTAACAACACCAAATTACCTTCGGTATCATAAAACCGCAGCCAAATTGCCTCCTCACGGTCTATAGTTCCCGACCAAGTTCCCAGCCAAAAGCCTAAACTTTCACACCACAGCCAACCTCGCTCATTCGGCTCTAAAAGCTGATAACCTTCCGAACTATGCAAATGCCATCCTTGAAAGGCGTTGGCTTCAAACGGGTCAAATACAAAGTAATCTGGTGTCCGAAAAGTCTGCTGATACAGCTCCTTTTTCTTTCCTTTATCTATTCTGGCGGTACTGGGAGACATTAGCTCCACAATGACATCTGGGTAGCGACCCCCTTCCTGCCATACTACCCAACCCTGTCGTTCTTTAGTGCCATCTACATCCAACACAGCAAAGAAATCAGGGCCACGAAAATCTCGGTTCCTAGCTTGTTCGCTGCTATAGTAAATAAACATATTCCCGCCTGTATAGAAATCATGGCGATCGCTCCAAGCCTGTTGCAATGACCTAATCAGGACGTTCATGGCAATGCGGTGACGGTTACTTTCCAAAGGCTCTCCATCATCAAAAATCAAATCTGTCGGCGGCATGGGGGGTTCCCAGTCCGTTTGCGTAGCGGTTTCGGGGCTAGTATTGGCAGTGAGTTCAACTGACATTTTCGGTTCCCCCCTCTCTCGTGTTTCTCAGTTGTTGATGATTATATCCCAAGCCGCCCATAGTCGCCTGGAACCACAGGCTCTCTCAGGGTTCGACTCCTTATGGTTCAATTAATGATAAGCCCTACTTATGACAGCCATTAAAATAAATGTGGCTCAACCCCTTTACAAACCTTAACAGAGTGTGTCATAT
>NZ_JARPLC010000229.1:0-3328 GCF_032350395.1 Limnospira sp. PMC 289.06 | reverse complement strand
GTGGCCATGCTCTTGGGCAAAAGCCTTGAATTTGTGCCAGTCGGTAATTTGGTGGTTATGACCAGGTGGGCGATTAGGTTTAGGGAGGAAGTCTCCGGTGTGTTCTTTTCTTTGCAGCCAGAGATTGATAGTGTTCCGGCTGAGATGGAAAAATTGACTGGCTTTGGTTTTGGGCATACCGTCTAGTTCAATTGCATCAATAACTTTTTGTCTGAGGTCGTAACTATAGGGGGCTGGCATTTTTGGTCTTCTTAGTCATCTCGTCCTCTCCATTATACGTCCTAACTTTCCTGTCTTGTGCTATAACTCTGTTCCTTTTGACAAAAGGGTATCCACATCAGGAGTCGTGTGAGGTGAAAGTCTCAAGCACGGTTTTGAATGGGAGTTCGGGAAGGTGACTTCCCGTTCGACCCCTACCATATCTGGCTAATTATCGCCCAATATTCCGACTTAATTAACTTTGCAATCTCCATATTGTTCTGGTCCAATCATAGCATCAGTCACCCAGAGACTTTGAACATCACCGTCTCGGAGCCAGCCTCTGTCTCCGGCTTGTAGGGTGGTAATTGGCTCTGGGTTATCTATGGGTTGATTAATCCCTTGAGGGTCGGAGTCGTCCAATTCTGTCGGTAAAGGGGTATTATTGTCTGGTGTAGCTAGATTATGCGATGAGGGAACCGAACACACTTTTAACTCTACCCAAGTTCCGTCATTTTGGGTTGTTTGTCGTTCGAGAACCTGAAAGACACTATTGCTAGGAACTTCCCCTTTTAATTCCCCTTCCACAAAGTCTTGGTGCAATACAATAGGACTTGGGGGGATGTTATTCTGTATAGTGCGAGCAGAACTCAATTGGATGACTGATCCAAGCGGAACACCTGCGCCATAGGGGACAGTTGGGGTAGGGAGAGAAGGATCAGCGGGTCTGGTGGTAAGGGGGGTGCTAGTAGGCGGTTCGTCGGGTTCTGTGGTCTGATCACCCCCTAGGAATGTCCAAGCTAAGGCCCCGCCAATACCCAACAGTATTAAAATGCCTAATGATAATAACCAAATTGAACGGCTTTTGTTTTTGTCAACTACAATTAATTCGGTTTGCATAGCTGAGTCGTCAGAACCGCTGAGGTCTGATGAGCTATCGGCTATGGTGTCATCGTTGAGACTAATGGCGGTAGGAACGGAAATTTCCGGTAAGTCTTGAATTGTCTTGGGGGAAACTTGAAAATGCAGTAGGGCGATGGTAACGTTATCATGGCCGTTTTGGGTGTTGGCAATTTTCAAGAGGCGATCTCGTACTGATGGGAGGGTAGTTTGACCCTGCAAAACTGGTAAGATTTCGCTCTCCCAATATTGTTCTACCCGATCGCGATCGCTCAATCCATCGGAACATAGGACAAAGATACAATCGGAGTCAACGGGAAATCTCTGGATGGTAGGATGTAAATTGAGAGAGTGGGTAATTCCGAGGGCTTGAATTAGGGCTCCCGATGAAATTGCTTGTATGGCTTCACGATAGATGGTATAGCCTAGTCTAACTTCTCGGGAGGCGACATCATCATCAAGGGTAACCTGGTAGCAACCCTCAGGTGTAATCCAGTAGGCGCGGGAGTCTCCAATATGGGTTAAATATATTTCATGAACATGAGCCAAAGCCATGACTATAGTAGTTCCCATGCGTTGACGACCCTGGCGCTCTTCGGTATCATTGCGATCGCTAATGGCATCGTTAGCAATACTAATGGCTCGCTTCAACCGATTGGTCAAGGAAAGGGGGTCCCAATTGGCGGTTGGTAGGGGAATTTTTTCCATTTGTTCCCGTACAATTTCAATAGCTAAACCAGAAGCCACCTCGCCGCCTTCCTGTCCGCCAATACCATCGCAGACAATAGCCAAAGCCATGGAGTTTTCATCAATACCATCGTTGTACGCGGACCGATAGCAGGCATCTTCATTATGCGATCGCGTAGGACCTGCATCTGTGACGGTGACAATATCGACTTGTCTTTCTAAAGACCGTCCACAAATGACTAAGGCTTGGTCTAGTTGACTGGCCAAGCGCATCGACTTTCTAATTTCCCCGGCTATCAGTTGTTGGGTAAGTTGTTCCAAAAATTTCTGAATCCGGCGATCTGCTGTAGGAATTAACGATTGCCAAACTGACCCCAGTTGAGATAGTCCTGCGGCTTTAGCTTGGTAGCGTAATTCCAATAATCTGACCAGAGGCCCTTCTACCCGCAGCAGGTCAAAATCAAGTAGACTGGAAGCGACCCCCTGACAACTCAAGGGATACCACAATGTAGCTATCTGCCATAACCAGCTTAATTGACGCATGGCTGATGTTTCTTCCCAGACTTGGGATAGTAATGGTCGAAGTTCCCCCGACTTAGGTTCAATGGGGCATCCTTCTAACAGCCATATATCTTTTTTTAGGGGACTTTTGGCTGCAGGTATCCACCCATAGACCTGGGGAATGTGGAGTCGCTCAGAAAACAGTTTCAGGTAACAGGAAATCTCCTCGGCGGTAATATCATTTCCGGGAGTTTGCGGAAGTTGTTCGGGTTGAGTGTCCACAAAAATACGACCGCCCTGGCTGAGATAGCGATCGGCAATCAAAGTTCCAGCGGGCATATCCTCAAAGCCCGTAACGAGCGCCCATAGATAGTATTTTCGCATATCATTTTGCATAGAGGGTTCTCACATCTGGAGTAGCCACCAAATTGGGTTCAGGGAATATTTGGATACCAGACCAGAGTGTCTCGTTTCATACCAATACAATCGAGGGTTACGACACAGACAGCAGCCAAGCATTGGAACAACAACACATAGAGTGGTGCAGAAGGGGCGCGTGCGTCACGAAATGTAATCTTTTCGTGTTTTCCGAAAATTGTCGGGATGTGACGCACCCTACAGTTATTGGCGCTGAGTGACTGGCTGGTGTGAACTATTGTAGCGCTTATTATCTCCCAGTATAGTTATCATAGGACCGGGATTTATAGCACAAGACAGAAAAGTTAGGACGCATAGTACAAGACAGGAAAGTTAGGACGTATAGCACTAGTCAATACGGTTAGGACGCAGCCTTGAGAACAGAATCCATGGCATCATGGAGAGAATCAAACTGCTCACGTGCAATGGCGAATGCGGGCTTTCAACCACGACCAACATTTCTCTATCTTGTTGAGGTCTGGCGAATAAGGCGGAAGATAGAGTAAACGGCATTGAGCTGCCTCCACCAGTTCAGCCTGCCGCCCCCCTTTATGAAACGTTGCATTGTCCAATACTATAGCACTAGTCAATACGGTTAGGACGCAGCCTTGAGAACAGAATCCAT
>NZ_JARPLC010000228.1:0-3336 GCF_032350395.1 Limnospira sp. PMC 289.06 | reverse complement strand
AGTTCTGCTGCTGAATGGGAGGGGTAGACCGTGAGGTCTATCTCGACCCCTAATAAAAATACATAGACACCCCCTGCAGTTAGAAACCATAGGGGGCCATTTAAGTTATTGGGTTAGCTGTTAGCTGTTAGCTGTTAGGGTTTACGCTTGTTTAGGGTTACACCGATAAAACATAGCTATAGCAGCTTGTTGAATCTTTTCGTTGGTAGTCTGGTCAGATTTTCCGATATAGATGTGATGGTTGATTTTACCGTCCCAGCCCTTCAGGTTCCAGTACGCGAAATTGTTGATAGATGTTTTTTTGCAAGCCGTAAACCTTTTGCCGTTTAACTCAACAGAGAATGACTTGTTTTTTCTCAGGTAGTCAAACCATTCGGGTGTATCTAGTTCTACACAAGTTCCACCGGGGCCCTGTAGAAAATTGCTGAAATTTCCAGTATGTAGGCTGATTACTGGTAATAACTTAGGCATTGAAGTCACCCCCCATAAAGATATCGCTACTGTAACCATTGCCACTAAAGTCGGACATAAATGATACTGGTTGAATAACTGTCTCTTGAGACGATACCCATTTTTTCTATACCGTCATAAAATCAACAGCGGCGTTATGAGCTATTTCGGCTAATTTCACCCTGGTATCTTGGTTAGCGTAGGGGATATCTCGTGACATAATTTGGGCGTAAATATCACGTGCTAATTCCGCGATAACCATTAAGCTTGCTTGTTCTTAGTTCATGGTTTTGTGTTTCCTGTTTTGACGAAATTATTTAACTTACTTGAGGATTTATGGCATGATTAAAACTCATCGTCATTTTCTTCTTCGTATTGCTTGATTTTTTAGTCCAACAATTAATTGATTGCTGTAATCAAGGAATTGTGCATAACCAGAAAAGTGCTTTCAAGCTCCAACAGACGACATTCATCAAATTGTGTAGGACAATCGGCAAGTTCTACAGCGTCCAATATAGAGACTAGCTTGCTGCTTAACCTATCACTAAGATAGGTATTTGGGTTAAGTAGTTTACCCAAGTCAATTGTCATGGTTTTATCCTATTAGTGTGTTGTTTGCCGTAGTTTACCGTCATCGCGGACGGGTATTTACTGGACTTTATCTATTAAGTGCTTTGTGTAATTCAGTTCCTTAATCAGCAATTGCTTTTTAAGTTCAGTAATGGTTAATTCTTTTTCGCAATCATCTAGTATTGACTTTAATGTTGCCAAACCATCTTCTTTATTAATGTTGTAAACTAAACTGTCTACCATAGTATTAAACTTCACAAACATCTGATTGTTGATATCTGCCATCATTGTGTTATTCTCCTAGGTCAATGAACTAATTGGAAGTCAAATGATTTGCTTCCACAGGTTTTTACCGTTGACATTAATCATGTGATATCCTCTGTTTTTCATGAAATTGGTTAATTCATTAACAGTAACCCTTGAATCTAAATAACCATCATTTTTGGCTTTTTCTATGGCCATCTTCAGAGTCTTAGGATCAATGTCTGTAACTGGTTCGATTAATTCAGGAAAACCTGCTTTTGTGGCTTGCTTATTTTGCTTAGTTTTGCTCTCAATACTTGGAGCGATAAAATGGTCTAAGAATTGTTCTGTTCCGCTAGATACTGCGAATATTTTGGTTTCTGCTAATTCCCAGTAACGGTTAAATGCTTTGATTTAATTATCTATTGATGTTTTGTATATCATTGAATGAGTAGCAATTACATCAATGGATAATCTGTAGTTAGCTATATCTTGTTTCCTTTTTTGTAGTCCTCTTTTGGTTTTAGCGTAATTAGTGCAATTATTCATATCTCTCCAAAACATTTCTAAGCGAGATGATATATTACCAAGATTTATATCCTCAATATCCGAAAGTTCTGACAATTCAAATTGATTCCCTGCAGATTCTTAACTTGTCATTGATTGTCTCTTTTTAAACCACATAGTAAACATCCTTATTTTAAGTTCGTTAAGTTCCCAAAACGTCCATAAAGGATGTATTGAGTTAATTACTTTTAAAGCGAAAGCATTAAAAATCATGTTGTGACCGGGTGTTTGGCTGCTAATTGTTATTCGACTATTTTTCCTGTTTAAGACTTTAAACAGTGAAAGCATATTTTCATTTTCAATTAATAAATTGGGGGGTGATATCCTCCCAAACCAATAAAAAATTACGTTCAAACTCCCTTTGTAACGGGTCGTAATATCAATATCTTTCTGGCTGTATCTTGCTTGTTTCTCAGTGAAGCAAATGTGCTGTTAGCTAACACTGTGTCGGTGCGATACAGTGAAGCCGCAATAGTAGCTATCTGGCTTTTACCCGTTCCACTAGACCCCCAAAGAAACAGACACCCAGCGGTTGACATTAGCGTAACAGGTGAGCAAATAAAGCTAGTAATAATTGGGAATTGAACATCCGGATAGGGTAGGATAGCACAAGCCCTACATATTGACTCAACTTGTGTCCCTAATGTACCGTCAACAATTATTTCCTCTAACTCATCTGCCATTGAATCGCGTATTAGTCTATAATCAACATAGTCCTCAGACATGGTAGTAACCTCTTAGTGTGTTGGCTTGCTGTCTGGTAGTTATCCCGCCAATATTGGGGGGATATTTTATGTTAATTAGCTGAGTTTCATCAGCTCAATTAACGCGATTAGGGTATCAGGGTCTAATTTTTGAACCTTGTTGTATAAGCTGTCAAAATCATGTTCATAGTCAAGGATTTTAGCAGTAAAATATACTCGTTATTCCCAGGTTTTGGATTTGGGTTTACCACCAAAGCCACCATTTTTTTTGCCAGACTTTAACTCAACAAAATCAATGGCTTCTTGTAGAGTGTAGCCAGAAATAGTAGATTCAAAGGTATCTAACGCTGTACTGTATTCAAGAATAAATTCCGCTAAATCGTGCTTATTCTTGGCTGAATCAAAATCATTTGAATCAGTGGTATTATCTAATTCAAGGAGTCGCTCGGCTACCCGTGTGGCTGATTGTCCTAGATTTACAGTTCCGGTAAACATCATCGTGCCGTTAGTTAGCAGCTTGTCACCTTCGACTAGGTGAAGTAGTGCTAATTCTACTGAGGTTGGCTTGTACTTCCGTTTTTCCCTTGATACTCGCTTGAATATTCTTCAATGCAGAAACGTACAGCAATTAATTGTTCCTCAAATTTCCAGCTTCTGTCATTAAAGTTCTGAAAATCACCGCTTAATCCGACACCAACGAGCCATAGGTGAGGTTGCTGTACGAGAAACATAGCGCTAGTAATTTCCAGGAATGTGCCTGATTCTCCAGATTTAACTGCACTACAAAACGCGAATTTATCGT
>NZ_JARPLC010000227.1:0-3341 GCF_032350395.1 Limnospira sp. PMC 289.06 | reverse complement strand
GTTTGATTCTCTCGATGATGCCATGGATTCTGTTCTCAAGGCTGCGTCCTAACCGTATTGACTAGTGCTATACAATTCCAAGACAACGGTAAACGCTTCCAGTCTATTTCAATTATCGGGATGTGACGCACCCTACGAGCCGTATAAAGGGAAACTTTCACGTACGGTTCTGAATGGGAGGGGATGGAGGCGACTCCATTGTGGACCCCTAATTGATGTTCCCATAGCAGAAACTGGTGGGGCTGGCTTACCGAAAGTTCAAGCCTGTTATTTATTTAGAGGTCAAGATATTCTGCGATCGCCTAAAGTAGAAGATGCTGTATCGCCACCTTTCCTCTAATTAAACTTGACCGGAGAACAGATATTTTCAGTGGGGCGGTAATTCCGATATGTACATCTAAACTGCCCTCGCGGTCAAGAGACTTTTAAGGCTCCCTCTGGGAGACCGAGAGAGAGCCACTCGGTGGGTCTGTTTCCCGGGGGAGAGCATCTTCGAGGATATCAGCTATCAACCGACTTGAACCGTCGGGGAGTTGATAGGATATGGTAGTTCTCTCGCCGACCAGACCTGACCATCCAAAGCCATTTGTTCAATCAAACTTGCCAATCGCAAGGCTTTTAAGGCTTGTTCTCCCCCTACTGACGGCTGATTTCCACCATGAACGCAACTGACAAAATGCTCTAATTCCGCATGGAGAGGTTCAATATTGCTAGTGTGGACTTTTTCAATTAATCCATCCTGACGATAGAGAATCTGGCCATAGTCAGTCACATAATCCGCCGTAGTTTGGCGGTGTATTAAAATCTCATTATTAAGGAAATCTGCTTCCGTGAGGGAATTTTTACAATGAGCTACAATAGATCGCAATTTCCTGTGGGTGACTTTACTAGCGATGAGAGTGGCAATAATGCCATTACCAAAACCCAAAGTAGCCGTCACATAATCAAGATAACCCGAATTTGAAGCACGACTGCCACTAGCAGTTAACTTCACCACCGGGGCGGGGACTAAATCCATTAACAAGTCGATATCATGAATCATTAAATCCAGCACCACCGACACATCATTAGCCCGGTGGGAGTATGGACTCATGCGATGTGCTTCTAAAGCCAAAACTTCCTCAGTTTTCAAGACTTTACCAAGTTCAGCAAAAGCCGGATTAAACCTTTCAATATGTCCGACCTGCAGGATGCGCTGATATTCTGCGGCTGCATTGACTAAAGACTCTGCTTCGGAAATACTAGCAGCGATGGGTTTTTCAATCAACACATGAACTCCGGCCTTGAGGCAAGTCATTCCTACCGAGTGATGTAGACGGGTGGGAACCGCCACACAAACCGCATCCACATATTCCAACAAATCCCGATAATCTTCAAAAAAGCGAACCTGGTATTTACTGGCTGTGTCGAGTCCCCGTTCCACATTAACATCGGAAACTCCCACCAGTTGTACATCCTTCAGCAAACTGAGAACCCGCGTGTGATGCTGTCCCATATTGCCAACACCAATTACCCCAATCCGTAGAGGGTCTAGTTGACCTCGCCCTACACTAATGCTTGAATATCCTGTTGACATCCTATTGAGCACTCCTGGAATCTTCTCCACCACACACAAAAGACAATTAAGCCGTAGGGGCAGGTTCACCAATAATCTGGTCAAGATAGAGGATGATTGGAGAACCCGCCCGTACTCGGACAAATCCACCCAGATACTATCACAGCATCAGATTTTGTACAGAATTTCTCTAAAGAAACCAGTAATTCTCATTATGGAAATTCAACTGCTATCGGGTGGGATGTCTAACTCGAGACCCTCAAGCCTGAGAGGGTGACAACGGAGGGAAAACCCAGATGGGGCAATTGTTTGAGATAATGGAGAGGTCGTCAAAAAGCGGGTGGCCCTTGGAGCTACCCTGACCAAAAATGCTAATGCTAAAGACGTTATACCAGAAACTATTACGAATCCATTTGAGCGAGAGTCAAGCACAGACCTTAGAACTCTTCGTTATGATGCTTCAAAGTTATCGGCAAGTCAGATTATCAACCCTCGCAAACTTATTTCCCCAACCCATTCAATACAAGAGTCGAATCCGAAATATCCAGCGATTTCTGAAACTCCCCCAACTTTCGGCTAAATTGCTGTGGTTTCCGATAATCAAGGCCGCTTTAAAATCTGAATTTCGAGAAAAACATTTAAATATAGAACAAAGGATAAAGCGCTCAAGATTAAGTTTTAAAACAAAAAACTATGTAGCGGTTGCTATCGAGAGCACTCAATGGAGAGACCGGAATCTCCTGATGGTCACGATAATTTTTGGAAATCATGCTTTACCAATATATGGGGAGCTACTCTTCAAGTTGGGCAGTAGTTATTTTCGGGAACAGAAACGAGTATTAGAGCCGGTACTAGCTCTTTTAAAACCTTATCCGGTTGTGGTAATAGGAGACGCGCGAATTTAATAGCGCCCAACTAGCAGACTGGCTAATAGCCAGAGGGGTAGACGTTGTATTTAGCCATAAAAAGAGCGCTTTTGTAGCCACAGAAAACCATCCATGCAAGTCTTTAAAAGCCCAGGAATAGAAATTTTGCAAATCCTCCTTTTTAAAAAATGTAACCTTTCAAAAATCTGAACCTATTCAGGGATTTAACCTAGGAGTTTATGGGCAAAAAAATCATCGTGGAAAAAAGGTAAAAGAAACGTGGTATTTACTAACCAAACTTGACAATACCCAGCTGGTTAAGCAAATTTATCAAGCGCGATGGGGTATCGAAATGATGTTTAGAGATTGTAAAAGTGTGGGCGATAACATGGAATCCACCCGAGTAGATTCAACCCGATTTTTCGCCTTATTTTTGTGAATTACTTTCGCTTATTGGCTGGCGACACAAAGAGGTCATAAGTTTAAATATAACCACTTGTGCGAGACGTTCAGGCATGAAATAGGGTTGCCACCTCAGTACAGGACAAAAAAGCTGAAAGTCTTAGCCAAAAGGGAATCTAGCCGAAAATGCTGAAGGGGGCGCTCCGGGCTGAGGCGAAAGTCGAGGGGTGGGGGGGGTAGCGCCAAGTTAGGGTGAGAGGGTTAGATCGGAATTACCGCAAACCAAACTTCCCTCTCATGAACGAGCTTAACCGATTACGAGACACTTTGCGCCCTCACTTGCCCTGGCACGGGGCGAGATGAAACTTTGCCTGCCTGTTCCTGATGGCGCTGTTTCAAGCCAAGACGGTCAATCTGGCGGAATTGGCGACGGTCTTCGCAAATCCTGTGCAAATTTCCTCAAATTATAGCATTAGTCAAGGTGGTTAGGACGCAGCTGGGAGAACGGAATCCATGGC
>NZ_JARPLC010000226.1:0-3368 GCF_032350395.1 Limnospira sp. PMC 289.06 | reverse complement strand
CTTAAACCACAGCAACTCATCGAAATCGGATTGATAACAGCCACATTATCAGTGATGCTAGGGGAGTCAGTAGTGGCGACCTCATCACAGCTTTATTCGTAGGTTGGGTTGAGGAACGAAACCCAACATTATGGCTCAAATCGCGGGGATTGACTTACTTAAATAAACCCAGATTTTCTAGCTTGTACTTTCCCATAAATTGTCTGCAAAAATAAAGGAATTAACCCATGATTAAACCACAGCAACTCATCGAAATCGGATTGATAACAGCCACATTATCAGTGATGCTAGGGGAGTCAGTAGTGGCGACCTCATCACAGCTAAAAACCAGTTCATCATCCCCTGAGCCCACGCCTATAATTCTCGCCCAAAATAGCAGGAATTCAGAAGCCAATAGATTATTAAATGAGGGATTACGACTATTTCGGCAACGAACAGCAGAATCATTACGAGAAGCCCTAGAAAAGTTGCAAGCCGCCCGCGACCTCTATCGCGCCGCTGGGGATAAAGGAAAGGAAGCCACCACCCTACTGGGTATCGGCACAATTAATGACCTATTGGGGGAAAAGCAGCAAGCCGTTACATAAGACTTACCCAAAGCTGCCCATAACTAGACTTTTCTATCTAAGATAACTTCTACTAGGGGTAGTTGGCGCTCATTTCCTGCTTCATACAGAACTGTCGGCAGCACTCTGTCCACAGGCTAACACCGTCTAACTGACGGCTTTCTCCAAATTGATGGAGGCATTCAAATCACGATCAATTTCTAGGCCGCAGTGGTCACACTTGAACACTCTTTCAGATAGGAAGAGTGTTTCTTTCTTTGTATGGCAGTTTGAGCAAGTTTTGGAGCTAGGGAACCATCGGTCAACTACTACAAATTCAGAACCATGCAGCTCACACTTGTACTCAAGCTGTCTATGAAACTCATAAAATCCCATATCTGCGATCGCTTTAGCTAGATTACGATTCGCCAACATACCAGATACATTCAAATCCTCAATCCCAATCTTGCCGTGGTTTTTGGCGAGGTAGGTGGTCAGCTTGTGTAATCTATCACGACGGATATTGGCAATCTGGCGATGCAGTCTAGCTATCTTTATTTGAGCCTTTTTCCAATTGTTAGACCCTCTAACTTTGTGTCGATTTAGCCGTTGCAACCTAGAGAGTTTATTCTCATATTTTCGGTAACTCTTAGTCCCTTCAAACACTTGACCAGTTGACAAAGTTGCCAGTGTTTTAACTCCTAAATCCACCCCGACAACTCCGACTAATTTAGGTGTGTGGGTTGGTTCAACTTCAATTTTCCAGCTAACAAACCATCTATCAGCCGTTCGACTAAACGTGAAAGATTTGGGTTGATATTGTATGGGTAAACGCTCATAAGTTTTTAGCCAACCTATCACGGGAACTTTGACACGGAAATGGTCAACTGCCAATGACCCATCGACAGTGAAGCTATCAGCACGTCCTTTTTTCTTGAACTTTGGGGGTTTCTTTCCCTTCTTAAATGCCTGCTTCCAGGCTTCTGCAAGATGTCTCAAAGCATATTGAGGAGCGCATTTACTCACTTCGTAATACCAGGAACACTCAGGCTTAACGATGGCGACTAGCCATTTATGAAGGTCTACCGCAGTTGGGAACTTAATCTTGTCCTGGGGATTAGCTTTATTGTGGTCAAGGATGTTTTTGGTTAATGCTAGTCCCCAATTCCAAGCGTGTCTAGCAACTCCACAATGCTTGGCTAGAGCGTTGCGTTGCTGGTTATTTAGTTTGATTGCCGTTTGAAATCCGAGTAACATGGCAACCCCTTAAATCCATTCCCATTTATGTTTGAGACATATTAGCACCTGAAGGTGCGGTAATTAATCTTTGTCAAAATCTTTAGCGCCTTCTAAGACAGGATTAAGGTCAAACCAACTACCATCATGATCGCAATATTCAAAGACAAATAGACTGCGGAGGAGAGTTTGATATTCTTCCTCACCTCGGACGGTTTTCTGCTGCGAAACTTGGCGGAGAAGTTCCCACTCGTCGGAGGTGATGGCTTTGCCTAATTCGTTGCGTCTCTCGCTAATTACCCGTTCAATCATGGTGCGGGTGAAGGGTGGATCGTCTTTTTGTAGACAATTAAATAGTAAAATTAGCAGGTTTCGTACATGACCACCACTCATCTGACAGAGATAATCGAGGGTGCTGGTAGAGTCAAATAATTTAGGGATTTCACGAAGGCGTTCTGTTTCGTTTAATTCGGGAAATGCTCGTGCTAATACCATTTGTCTGAGCAGATTAATTCCGGGTTCGCAGTCGCTACCGTCTCGTTCTTTGACTCTGACCATTGGTAGCAGTTTGGCGGGGGAACCAAAGCGGTTGCTGACGGCTTCTTTATCGTTGGAAAAGGTGAGAATTAGGGGAATTGTATAGATGACATGGCACAGCAGTTTATTGAGTTGTTCCCCCCTATCTACAAATAGATATTCTGGCTGGGTACGGATGCCGAATTTGGCTTTATTATCGATGCGATCGAGGTTGTCAATAATCACGACTAATCCCCCTTGTCCCCGTTGCTGTAGTTGTTGTTGAGCTGGGGTGATTAATTCCTGGTTAATGACTTCAATAATGTTATTAACTCGGGGTTCTAGGTGTTGTCTTAATAGCGATCGCACATCTCTGGAGTCTTTGGCTTTGGCGGTAATTTCACCAATCCCAAAAGCCAGGGAAAAACCCTCGGAGTCTTGGCTAACACCAATATCACCGACGACGGGAATATTGCTCCGAAAACTGGTAATTTCTGTATTCAGAAGGTTGGCGGCGCTTTTCAGAATGCCTTGAAAGCGTTTGGGTTGCAGACAGACACCACTATTTTCTAAACTTTGGGAAACTTGGCGAGCGATCGCCAGTAAGATGTCACTAATATCGACATCCGCCATATCTAAGTCCTGGGAAGACTCGAAGTAAACTACATGGAATTTTTCGGCTTCTAATTCAGTTTTTAATCGTGATAATTCCGTGGATTTTCCACAGCCTATATGTCCGGTAAATAATTGACAGGTAGGTTGATGGTCAGAAAAGGTGATCGTCCGTTTCAGTTCCCGAATTACATTAGAACCCCGAACTGGTGCAAAATCAATATAGTATTGTCGATCTTCAGGTTTCGATATATTCAGAGTGTATCGCGGGTTACAGGCTCGAAAGAATCGTCCAAGGTTTAGGGACATTTAATTTCTCCCCAGAATTTTAGGTCTACCTACTATTATCTACGATCGCAGCAGTTACATATCAGCATCTGCGATTAATTTCCAACGGGACTGGCCGGACTCGAACCGGAATTACAGCCTACAACCCCTATTCTACCGTTACTTAGGTGT
>NZ_JARPLC010000225.1:0-3395 GCF_032350395.1 Limnospira sp. PMC 289.06 | reverse complement strand
TCAATGGTATAGGTAACTTAGAAACCCCTTTGAGGACTTCTAAGGTAGCGTCAATGCCTTCTGTCTTGTATTTACCTTCATTAACGATTGTGCTATGTCCCATAAGTCTAGCTCGTAACTCGATAGGTAATCCATACTTTTCACCTAACAGGTTGTACAGCCTACGAAAAGCATATTTCTGGGTTACCGGGCATTTCATAGAGAAAATTGTGTGGGTAAACTTTTTGTCAAACCCTCCGATTATGGTTCTGGGTTTACTGCCTTTTTTCGGGCTATATTCTGGCAATAAGGGTCTTTTCAATTCCAGGAACTCAAACATTTCAGGGCTGGGAATTGGAGCTACAATCCTTCCCCCTGTTTTGATACTCACTTTCCGACCTTCTGAGTCAGTAAAGTAAGTGTAATCTCCTAATACCAAGTAATTGTCTTGATTATCAGGGTCTGATAGTGCTTTGATGATTACGCCATCTTCAGTTACAAATGGCTTAGTTAGATTAACGGCGGCGGCTATCTCGGTAGGTCTTAACCCGTACATTACTGCCATACCCGTCACCCATAACCAACTATGCCGGGATGATTGATGTTGAGGGTTTTTAACAGTATAGGCTTCTTGTTTGGCGCTATACCACCAATCCTTAAATACATCAACAGCTATCCGTTGTTTCTTTCTGAATTGTGTTTGTTTGGCGTTAATAGGTTCAAGTTTTTTAAGTAAGTGTTCTTTGTTAGGTGATTTCTCAGCTATGGCTTTTAAGATGTAGTAACGTTCCTTGAAGGTTTTGGAGCCTACTAATTGTTCTCCATTCTGCAAGGGAATATATAGCATAGCCTTGAAACTCTCCCAGCTAGGATATTCATCCCAGTTAGGGAACAGCCTGAAGTATGCTTCTTTAGTAGATTCGTAAGTTGCTAAGTCACTAGCGATATTGCGAGAACGTTTCCTTCCTGTGTTGCGGTTGTACCCCGCAAAATACTCATTCTCAATTTGTTTAAAGATGTCCCGGTAGGTTATCAGATTATTCTCAATCTGATTTTTCCCTAGGATGGTTTTATCGTACCAATCCCAAAATTCACTAGCGCTAGTGATAGTCCCTAGGGCTTCAGATACCAACTTAGCTTTCTTAACGCCGTCTATCACCCCTTCTGGAGTACACTCAAGGTTAGCCGTTTTGGGTAGCCGTTTCCCGGTAGGTGGTTGCTTAAACTGCAATAGCAGATTGTACCTAGCCCCGGACTTTTGTAACTTGAGTGTCACTCCTTTGGGACATTCCCCTTTAAAGTCTTGATAGGCTTTCAGGAACCTAGCATAGCCCCCGTCATAGTTACCCTTTCCCCCTACTGTAGGGGTATTGATATCGTTACTCATTTTTTACTCACTTGTTACTCTGCTATGGTTTTGAGTAACACCTAAGTAACGGTAGAATAGGGGTTATAGGCTATGTATCAGGTTCGAATCCCTCCCTCTCCGTTCACAATTAACCTTGTGGGGAAAAACCAACAAGGCGATGAGTCTCTTACCTAATGTTTGCAAACAGTTACCCATTCACACCGACAAGTATTTGGGTTAATCCGTTGTCTGTGGCTCCTTCTCAATAAAGCCATAGAAAAAACGAGCATGGAGGGATTTGAACCCTCCATAAAAGCTATAACCCCTATTCTACCGCCATTCTAATGCACTCAATGGCGATCGCACATTTAGGAGTTAGTGCAAAATGAGTGCAAGTACAAACAGTACACACAGTGGTACATATCAAGGCTTTCAAGACATTCTTGAGTTTTTTAATCTATCCCGCAAACAATGTCCCAAGGGTGTCAGGATTAAACGTAACCGGGGGACAATCCAACTAGACATCACCACTGACCCGGAAACGGGGGGACGTAAACAACGGGGCTGTAATTGTCAGTTTACCCCAGAGGGTATCCGCAAGGCTGTTGACAAGGCTTGGTTAGTTCATAAATCCCTTGACGGACAATTTCAGTCGGTGTCTGAATGGCTGGACTGGTACAAGGCTACTATCCTTGATGAAAACAAAACTCCCCTAAAGAATGACTTAATCACCTACCGTCAAGTGTTTAAAGAGATGGAGGATGATTACTTTAACGGAGTTCACAAAAACACTAAGCGCAAACGTTCCCGTGATATAGCTAGTGACAGAGCCTCTTTTAAGCGCTGTTTCTTAGATGTATTTAACAAAGTTACAAACTGGGATAGTTACGTTACCTGGGAGGGTATAAAAGAAACCTTGTATACTCCATTGCCAGACGGTAGCAGCCCGGTAGGACATAAGGATTTTAAGGACCGATATTACAAGTTAAGGCAGGTAGCGGAACGGGCTGGCTGCAAAAAAGCACTGGACAAGCTAGAAAAAATTGACCCTACCCAAACAGTATTTGCTGAATCCCAAAGTATAGACTTGGATACCTTGTTAAGTTTACTAGACAAAGAACGCAACACTGATTATCGTTCTGTCACAGACAATAATGCGCGTGATGGTTGGTGCTGGGTTAGTGCGATGTGTACCCTATACGGGTTGAGACCGTCAGAAGTTGCGGCAGGTCAAAACTTAACCAAAGCCATTACGGTTGACGGTATCACTTTCCCGGCTGTATCTGACCCTAACAACCTTGAGTTAGTGCTGGTTATTGGTGAGTTTACTTACTTTGGTGGTAGCACCAAGACAGGCTGGCGGTTAGCTATCCCAATGTCAAAAGACAAGACTCTGATTAACCGCTTAGGGATTCATAACGTTTGTCTACCTATCACAGAATCCAAAGACCCTAGCAAGTTTAACGATAATCACCGTAAATGGTTAGAACGTCACGATTGGGGATTCACTCAAACTTATGCTTTCCAACACCTTGGTAACCAACTAGGAGAAATGAACGGGATACCACAAGAAATCAGAGCGCGTTCATTTGGTCATAGTGTTGCAGTTAATGACAGCAAGTACAAAAAACGCCGCCACCTGGCTACAGAGTTAGGTATCCTGACACGACATCAAAGGCAACCATTGCCACTAGATATGGGGAAACAAGCCTTAATTAATATCGGTATCAATCCAGATTTACCAGAAGTTAAGGCAATTCTTAGGGCAATATATCAACTCGATGATTAATCCCCAATAAACCCACAACACAATACCCTCTAGGCTAAATACCTAGGGGGTTTTCCTTTTGCACTAACTCCTAAATGTGCGATCGCTTTTGAGTGCACTAGAGTAACGGTAGAATAGGGGTTATAGCCTTTATGAAGGGTTCAAATCCCTCCAGGCTCGTTTTTTCTATGGCGTTACCCTGACTGCGATAGCGGGAATTCACTTAACCCGATAGTCGTACCGTCACACTCAAAATGCACTCCATTCAGTCTTAGCACACGGGACAATTAGTGCATATCC
>NZ_JARPLC010000224.1:0-3439 GCF_032350395.1 Limnospira sp. PMC 289.06 | reverse complement strand
CTATAGGGGTTGAGTAATAACCCGCTATCGCTGTCAGGATAAGGGTTTATAGTTAATGCGGACGAAAGGACTTGAACCTAGTCTATAGGCTGTAACCCCTATTCTATCGTTACTTAGGTGTTACTCAAAGCCATAACAGGATCCATCAATCTGTAGCCATAAAATAACCCCTAGGGGTTTAGTCTAGGGGTGTTAATTTATGAAAGGTTGACGATTAGATTAATCTATCTGATAGATAACTCTGAGAAATGCCTTAGCTTCTGGAGTGTCAACATCAAACCCTAACGCTGTTAACCGTTCTATGGCTACGTTCAATGGTATAGGTAACTTAGAAACCCCTTTGAGGACTTCTAAGGTAGCGTCAATCCCTTCTGTTTTATATTTACTCTCGTTGACGATTGCGCTATGACCCATAAGTCTAGCTCGTAACTCGATAGGTAGTCCATACTTTTCACCTAACAGGTTGTACAGTCTACGAAAAGCATATTTCTGGGTTACCGGGCATTTCATAGATTGAATTCTGTTACTAAACGTTGCGTCAAAGCCTCCAGCTATGGTTTTGGGTTGACTGCCTTTTTTCGGGCTATATTCTGGTAACAACGGCCGTTTCAATTCTAGGAAATCAAACATTTCGGGACTGGGAATTGGGGCTACAACCCTTCCCCCTGTTTTGATACTCACTTTCCGACCTTCTGCGTCAGTAAAGTAAACATAGTCACCTAGCACCAAGTAATTATCCTGATTATCAGGGTCTGATAGTGCTTTGATGATTACGCCATCTTCAGTTACAAATGACTTAGTTAAATTAACAGCAGCGGCTATTTCGGTGGGTCTTAACCCATACATTACTGCCATGCCTGTTACCCATAGCCAAGCGTGTCTTGATGATTGATGCTGTGGATTTCTGATGGTGTAGGCTTCTTTTTTGGTATTAATCCACCAATCTTTAAACACGTCAACAGATAACCGTTGTTTCTTTTTAAATTTCGTTTGTTTGGGATTAATAGGTTCAAGCTGTTTAAGCAAGTGTTCTTTGTTAGGTGATTTCTTAGCGATGGCTTTTAAGATGTAGTAACGCTCTTTGAAGGTTTTAGAGCCTATCAGCTCCTCTCCGTTCTGTAGAGGGGTATACAACATAGCCTTGAAACCCTCCCAGCTAGGATATTCATCCCAGTTAGGGAACAGTTCAAAAAAGACCCCTTTACTTTGGTGATAAGATGTCAGGTCACTTACCACATCCCGGGAGCGAGGGCGACCTGTATTGCGGTTGTACCCGGCAAAATACTCATCTTCCAGTTGTTGGAATATTTCCCGGTAGGTTATCAGATTATCCTCAATCTGATTCTTTCCTAGAATAGTCGTATCATACCAATCCCAGAACTCACTAGTGCTAGTGATAGTCCCTAGGGCTTCTGATACCAGTTTAGCTTTCTTAACCCCGTCTATCACCCCTTGGGGTGTACACTCAAGATTAGCTGTCTTGGGTAGCCGTTTCCCGGTAGGTGGTTGCTTAAACTGCAATAGTAGGTTGTACCTAGCCCCGGACTTTTGTAGTTTGAGTGTCACTCCTTTGGGACATTCCCCTTTAAAGTCTTGATAGGCTTTCAGGAATCTAGCGTAACTCTCATCGTAGTTGCCCTTTCCCCCTACTGTAGGGGTATCAGTAGCGTTACTCATTTTTTACTCACTTGTTATCCTGTTATGGCTTTGAGTAACACCTAAGTAACGATAGAATAGGGGTTACAGCCTATAGACTAGGTTCAAGTCCTTTCGTCCGCATTTGATTAACCCTGGATATAGTGGCGGTTGTGGCTACTGCCTAACCTGACATTAGGGCTGGCGAGGCTGGTTTGTTTACTCTGGTCAAAACGGATATTCTCCGACTTGACCATTGACAGCGAAAACTGGTCTAATAGCGATCGCATTAACTTCCGTCAGTCAACCACCACCACACCCGCCCATATATATTCCCGTGCGTTTTCCCTTTATGTTCATCCCCAGCCCTGGTCTACTAGCCCTATTTAACTTATCAACTTACGAGAGTATCAGTGCCTTAGCCCTGTTGATACTTTCCGTGCAACTCCCCGCTACCGCCATTCTACTCTCCCGCCTATTTCGAGGGTTACTGCGCCGCCCACAATTACACATAGCCCCCCCCACCCCAGACCTATTGGGTAAAGTTAGCGTCATTGTCCCCACCCTCAACGAAGCCGCCCGCCTCAGTCCTTGTTTATCCGGTTTAAGCGCCCAGGGCTATGAAGTACGCGAAATCATCATAGTTGATAGTAACTCAGTCGATGCCACCCCAGATATGGTCATCGCCCAAAGCCAGCGCGACCCTCGTTTCCGCTTAACTACCGACGACCCCTTACCTCCCGGCTGGGTAGGTCGTCCTTGGGCTTTACATACTGGCTTTTTACGCACTTCCCCCGCCTCCCAATGGGTTTTGGGTATTGATGCAGACACACAACCTCAACCCGGACTGGTCGCCGCCTTGGTTAGGGCTGCAGAAAATGCTCAATATGACCTGATTTCTCTATCCTCTCAGTTTATCCTTAAATACCCAGGGGAATTGTGGTTACAACCTGCCCTCTTAATTACCCTCGTATATCGATTTGGTCCCCCTGATACCGCCCCCATGACCCCTGAGCGGGTTATGGCTAACGGTCAATGCTTTTTGTGTCGCCGCTCGGTTTTGGAAGCCCTCAATGGTTACACCACCGCCTCAAATTCCTTTTGTGATGATGTGACTTTGGCTAGAAATGCTGCTCAGAAAGGCTTTCGCGTCGGGTTTTGGGATGGGGCCGCCCTGCTGAAGGTGCGGATGTATGATGGGTTTATGGATACTTGGTCCGGCTGGGGGCGATCGCTTGATTTAAAGGATGCTTCCTCTACCGCCGGACTCTGGGCGGATCTCGCTCTCCTATTCTGCTGTCAGGGTTTACCCATACTGGTCTTAACTATCGCTCTCGCTTTCGGGTTCCTCTTTCCCTACCATAACCCTATCTTCACCTGGCTATGGCGCTTAAATGCTTTCCTGTTTATTATCCGTGTCGCTTTGTCGGCGGCGATCGCTTCTTCCTATGACTTCAGCCAAGCACAAGCTAAGTGGGTATTCTGGCTGTCTCCCCTCGCTGACCCTCTCGCTGTTCTCCGCCTCTTTCTCTCCGCTACCCAAAGACCTACCCAGTGGCGAGGACGCTACTATGGATAATTCTGGTAAAAGTCCCTCTCCCCCTCTGGGATCCAGATTTAGGGTGAGGGCAATGTATCTGGGATCCAGATTTAGGGTGAGGGCAATGTATAGCACCAGACAGGAAAGTTAGGACGTATAATGGAGAGGACGAGATGACTAAGAAGACAAAAAATGCCAGCCCCCTATAGTTACGACCTCAGACAAAAAGTTATTAATGCAATTGAACTAGACGGTATGCCCAAA
>NZ_JARPLC010000223.1:1231-3350 GCF_032350395.1 Limnospira sp. PMC 289.06 | reverse complement strand
GCCAAACAAGTGACCAGGAAAATCCGCTGATGTTTTTTGTCCAGGCGGTGAAACCCGCTAGGCAAATTGGCGGCCTCGGCTTTTGGTTTGACCATAGGCTTTTTACCTATATATAGGGTGTGCTTTTGCGATCGCCTGACCAACCCCAAGGCGATCGCATCAATCTACCAGCTTCCCCGCTCTCAACATCCGGCTTTTTACCTATCGCGCTCGAATAATGGAAAACCCGCAGCACACTGTACGGGGAAAACAAGAAGTCAGTCTCGATGACGTTAACGGAAACAGCCGTCGGGCTACTGGATCAGATGGCTATGGAGCTAAATCTGAATCGGTCCGAATTGGTGGAACAGATTGCCAGGGGGATAATTTCCAGTCAAGCGGGGAAAGTGTCCCCGGAACAGGCGGGAAAATTCTAGACCTGTTGGAGGAGTTGTTTGCTGGTTTCCATGAGTATGTCAAAAGCCATGAGGCTCGATTAGAGCAAAGACTGCAAGCCAACCGAGACTATCAATCTCAAATGAAAAAACAAATGGAGAACATCCGACAGGAGATTCTCCAACAGGTTTCTAAATAAATTAAGCGCCCTTCGTGTCCACGAAGGGTGCTTTCTATTTTGGCACGCTGCTAAACCCTCAAGAAACAAATGGACTATGGCACAACACTTTTCTAACCTTCAAACTGTCACCGGTGAAAAGGCGATCGCTAATAAAGTCACCGATTCCGTCACCCTGGGTGACGCAAAAGTTAAAAATTTAAACGCGCCGTTACGCGCGATCGCTCATAACCCGACCGACACAATCCCAAGCGTTCCCCCAGAAGTGCTGGAACTTCAGTCCTAAGTGCTGGAACTTCAGTCCTAAGTGCTGGAACTTCGAGAACTTATCGGGAGGAATTATGCAGCTTTCCGCCAAGTCGCCCGTTATCTTGATGTGGCGATCGCCCTAAATTTTAGCGACCTTCCTTGTGCCCATAAGCTCCGGTTGGCTCGTGATATAGCCAAGCAATCCTACGGCAACATTTTGGCTATAAATAGTCGAGTGAGATCTGGGGAAGATGATAACAGGGGGTCAGGCCGATGAGGGAAAAATCTAAGTCACCGGGGCAGCTTTCCGTCATAATATCGTCACCCTGGGTGACGGATTCTGAAAGTGTAGAACCATTCGATCCGGCTTGGGATGATATGGATGTCTTGAAACATCTTAGGGACTGTCCCAATCAAGACCACAAACAACTCGCTCAATCCACTGATATCCCGGTATCTCGTGTAGTCAAGTCTCTGGAAAGGTTACGCGAGAAAGGTAAGGTTAAGTATTTGGGATGGATAGCCGTCACCCTGGGTGACGAAAATTTATCCCCGGTGAACACTTCTCAGAGCGATCGCCTAACTGTTCGCTGGAAAGCTAAGTCAACCGCCCAAGACACCAACGGGAATAAATATGCTTACCTATATAGGGGGAAAAAGCAGGTTTGCTACCTTGCCGGCCCCCATTTATCGGAAAAAGCTAAAGCGATCGCCGACCAAATAGAACAGTGGATCGAGTCCGGCTTATCTCTCGAAACTATCCTAGAAAAACTTCCCGCACTTAAATCGGGTGGTTGGAAATCCCCAGATAGCAACTCCTAAATTTTCCACAGGGGGAGACTTTACTCCCCCGAAAAATTTTATGATTTCACAGAAAAATCAATGAGCATTTTTCAACCCTAAACAGCGCTATTTGCTACTGTAAAATGGTTAGCGCCGTTGGCTGTGTGTAAGAGTCTTTGATGTTTTAGACAAAATACCAAGCAGCCCGGTTTAGTGCTAAAATTGGCGGAATCTAGGGCAGTTACTTCTCGATCTGTGTTTGGCTAGTAGCACCCACTTTCCTCTGATGTCTGGCAACCTCAAGTTATCGACTGCCCTAGATTTAATTAATTGCGTCTCTTACCTTGTCGGGGTCAGCATCAATGTAACGCTGCAATGACGACATTGATTTATGACCGGTAATCTCCATTATTGTCCGGGTACTAATTCCCTTGTTGTAAAGTTTAGTTATAAAAGTGCGGCGGTAACTGTGAAGCGAATAGCCTTCATTCTGTAAACCCAGTTGAGCGATCGCCTTCCGGTGAAAAGAGTCGA
>NZ_JARPLC010000223.1:0-1222 GCF_032350395.1 Limnospira sp. PMC 289.06 | reverse complement strand
CAGCGTTTGATTATCTTGTCGGCGATCGCATCAGGAATGATTGATGCTTTACCAATGCGGTTTTTTTTCATGAATTCGTGTCTGTAGGGAATTTCCCCCAGTTGCCTAGCCGACGAGGTAAAGCGATCGGCTTACCTATATGACTATTGTAGGGTTCGGGCGGGGAGAATATTAGTTTTCGCGCCGACTTGGGGGAAAGTTTGGCGGCGAGCGATCGGATCAGCCTTCTCTATATTTGTTTACTAACCGGTAATACTCTCCCCTATTTTTGTGAATTTACCAATCCTCCCATGGTAAAAACTGCGTTATCTCAAATTCTCCCCCTTGTTTTGGGTCTGTGCTGTTGGGCGTGTAAATGCAACGGCAAAGTCCTAATCCGGGAGCTAAAAAAGAACCTTCAGCTTTAAACAGCAAAATATAGCGAGACAGAGTAGGAGTCAGATTAAAAGCTCCCCCTGTGTCAGGAACTGTAATAACAGAGCATCGATTTGTTATCCATTTTTCAAGATTATCTATGTCAATATGTGAACTCAAAACATTAGAAAACAATGCAACTTGAGATATTGCCATCCACATGGTTTCACGAGGACATAGTAAAATCTCGATATTAGTTCCTTCCTTGATAACAGACGTAGAAATTCCGTCATTCCCAATGTAGGCATAAAGATTATGGGTAATATTAAAAACATATTGTTTACCGGGCAAAAAAGCATCAAATTGCCAGGCTCTAACTGCTCCCTCTGTTGTAGTCCACGTTCCCCAGAACCTATTATAAGTATCTACGTCATCATAATTAACTTGAGAATCAGAACTTATAAACGATGGAAGTTTGTTTATATTGGAATCTAAGGAAATAAACGGTCTAATTGATAAATCTGGGATAGGCATATCGTCCTCTATTTCGCTTCCTATGTTGTAGTCAATTTCCGTATCTTGGCGCACCCAGATAGAGAGAATCTGAGTTGTGGGGCTGCTTGCTAAAACACCAATCCCCCCATCACTCCCATCGGAATAGAAGCCATTTTCAAAAACAGGTAAGGATAAATCAGACCCTACCCACCGAATAGAAAAAGGATTGTCGGCTTGGATGGTGATTTCCCGACGGACTAATAATGGCGTGGCGGGGACTATTTCAATCTCTTCCCCTGCGGTGAGTTGAAAATAACCTGACTTAATATGGCGATAATAAGCGCCGCCGCCCCCGCCACCGGTAGGACGCATT
>NZ_JARPLC010000222.1:0-3490 GCF_032350395.1 Limnospira sp. PMC 289.06 | reverse complement strand
ATGAACAACGAGGGACAAGAAGTGAACGCGATCGCACAATCAAGCCAAAGCCACAAAAATCCGTTAGGACTTGGGAGTAGAATTGTCTGTGGCCCTAACGGATAACAGGTTCTCAAGCTGTTATGGTTCAATCACCTAGCCATAACTCATGGCCATAATCATCATACAGAAAAACTAAAGCGATCGCCACCCAAGTCACTTAACTTGTATAAACGCTTCTCCTCAACCCCAACGGTATCATTTTCGGTCCTAACGCCCAACTTAACATCGGTGGTTCCTTCCTCGCCAGTACCGCAGACCGCCTCATTTTTAACGATGGAACCCAGTTAAGCACCCAACCACAGTCCCCCCCTCTGCTATATATTAACACCCCCCTTATGGCTGCAATTAAACGGGGCTGGGTCAACAATTACGAACCGTTCCCAAGCGGTAGGTATCTGACTGGAAGGCGAACCGAGTCCCACAGGTTTACAAGTGCAACCCGGACAGGCTATTACGCTAGTGGGGGGACAAATTAACCTAGAAGGGGGTCATCTTAGCGCCTTTGGGGGTAATATAGAAGCGTTTACCGTTGTCTTGGAATTGTAGAAGTCCAGATTGGTGTCAAGGGACTTAATGCGATCGCTTTTTTGCCCTAGCTGGGAATTTGTACTTATTTTGTCCATCTTCCCAGTAGGTTGTCCTCCATTGGGTCAGTCTGATTAATTACTCCTTGGCTTTTTCCCTGGGATGGTTAATTCGGCTAGTGCGATCGCTTAATCCTGTTGGGTACTGCCTATATTGATTTAGGATTGTGTAAATCAGCTTCATTAATTCGTTGTCTCTGGAGTTAACCTCTGATATCAGTTTCTGATTTTGCTTCATTAACTGCCAGACTAAAAAAACGGTAATACCATCAGTTCCCAGTTTGACTATCTCAGGTAATACATTAGAATCCATCGTTGTTTTTTTCGTTGTCTTTTAAGATTAATTCATCATAGTAATTTGTCTTGGCTAAATATTTTTCAATATTTTTTAAAGTAAGCCAGATAAGTTGTCTGTCCCCTCGGGTTTACTTTCTGATTGAATTTCCTAATCTATTGATGTCTTCTTTATTTTTTTTTACAGTAGTTTGGAGTTCAGAATATTTTGCTGAAAGATACCAAATACCTCCCGAAAAAGAAACAAGCCAACTAATAATTAAAGCAATTTTTTCAATTTCTAGATGCATAAAGTTAGAAAATCCTGTGCTTTCAAACACTAAAATTAAGTTTTGAAAAAATTGCTTGTGGTTCGTTTTCTGGTAATCCGGATAGACTCCCAGTTATCCGAAAAATTTAGACCGTTGGTAAATTAGATTTGTTCTCTACTGCTAATTCCCGAATTCTCAAATCTTTGGAAGAATGACAATTTTCTTTCTAACCTTCTTGTCACGGAGCCATCCCGTTGCAATACTATATCAAACAATGTTTGATCAGAAACTACGTTTAATCATCGTTGAACATGAGGTAGTTGGTTGTGTTCGATTTGAGCCGGGTAAAAAGCCTCAACAAATTAGTAAAGTTCTACGGTAGTATCTACGTTTTCAGCGTCAGTGCCTAATGAAGCCAGCAAGGTTTTTAACATTGAACCATCTGGGAGATGGTTGATTAATTGACTGATAGAGATGTCCATGTTAAGTTACAAAAGCCTCAATTCTTAGATCAAACTTTAAATCCATTGCAGGATGATTTTCGATCCATGTTGCATTTTTGAAAAAACGGCGGCGGACTCCTAGCTTTCTAATTGTCCAGGGATTATCTTTAAATTCTTCTATGGGCGGATAGTTAATCAGTTGTGGTTCTTCTGTAACGTATACAGTCCTTTGTCCAGTTACCCAGCCAAAACTCCCAGAATCATCACGATAATGCCCTCTGATAAGCAGCATTGACCTATAGCCATCATAGGGGTTTTTCCATCGCCCCCAATCAGTTTAAAATTTAAATCTCAATAATGAGTGTTGAGTGATTGGGGGGTCGTGAATTATCCATTCTTGGGTAGGCTGATAGCTTGAAGCTATCAGTTTCCATACACCATAAGCGTCGGTAAAATCCATGCCTTATCGGAGAACTTGACGGCGGTCTAAATTAGCGCCTAATACAGTTCTACCATTAAGAGTTTTTCTAGTGCTTCTGTAGAAAGCCAAAGCGGGGCTTACTTCTTCACCATCGCAAAAAATTCTATAGTTGATTTTTCGACCTCCCGTTCCTTGACATGCTACATTCAGCCTTACTAACGCTCCGACTCGCATTAACTCCCCAGTGTCATAGAGTGGGGCTTTTAAATTGACTTCTTCTACGTCTTTAATCCCCAAAACGTCGGCATTTTGGCTTGTATACATTACAGCACTAGCTCGAAAAACTTTAGCTGTGGATCCTGTCCCTAATTGAACAAGTTTTGTTCTAGCTGCCATTGCAAAATTCCTTTATGTTACTTAACGGTAATCAGCCTGAAGACGATCGCGACAGGAAGTAATCACCCCAGTGCCGGCCCAGCTTTTACCGGGTAGTTTTTGGATAGCATCAACAACTTTATCCGGTGGCACATAAATATCAGCGCCAAAATGTTTAGTGTTTTGCCTATAGTTGATCCGCATTTTCATCAAGTAGCCTTCTTGAACTGCTTGGTTCGGCTTTAACATATGTGCATCTACATCAGCCGCAGTTGCGTGGCTTGTCATTCCCAAATCAGTAGCAATGCCATCGTATCTATTAGAAAGCCGGGCAGCTACTTTAATGGTTCCCGTTCCACCTGGGCTGGGCGCGTCCCAACTATAAACTTTCGTATTCGCTAAACTTGGCATCCAATACCCGCCTTGTTGCTTCAAAACTGCTTACCACTTCATTCATAGCAGGCATTTTTAGGGTGTGGAACAGGTACGGAAACCTATAGGGTTTCCGGACATGCAAGGAGGTTTGTTTGGTCTAAAAAAATTGTTGGGGTTGTCTTCTAATCGGGGTCTTTGTATAGATGACCGTTGTAGTCACAGAGCACGATAGGCTCATTGAGCATCTCTAAAAACAATTTTGCTTCCCTAAAGTAGACGTACCCGACCGGACGGCGGCGCGGCGGTTTGATTTTGTTGCCCAATATCGTCACCTCTGGGGAAGTAATAGGGAACGCTTGGGCTGGATTTTGGTTGGTCGATGTATAGCACAAGACAGAATAGTTAGGACGTATAATGGCAAGGATATCTACATAAGACCCAAAAGGCCAGCCCCCTACAGTTACGACCTTAGACAAAAAGTTATTAATGCAATTGAACTAGACGGTATACCCAAAACAGAAGCCAGTCAAGTTTTCCATGTCAGCCGGAACACCATTAATCTCTGGCTGCAAAGAAAAGCACAGACCGGAGACTTCCTCCCTAAACCTAATCACCGACCTGGCAATAACCACAAAATTACCGACTGGCATAAATTCAAGGCTTTTGCCCAAGAGCATGGCGATCAAACCTCCGCTCAAATGGCTG
>NZ_JARPLC010000221.1:0-3589 GCF_032350395.1 Limnospira sp. PMC 289.06 | reverse complement strand
TAAGGGATATGCACCAATTGTCCCGTGTGCTAAGACTGAATGGAGTGCATTTTGAATGTAACGGTGCGGTGCGACTATCGGGTTAAGTGAATTCCGATAATCGCAGTCAGGATAAGAGATTGCTTCAAAAGCCGATGGCGGGATTTGAACCCGCGACCGCTCGATTACGAATCGAGTGCTCTACCACTGAGCTACATCGGCACAGTAGCCCATTGTAACACATAATATAATTGAGCGATCGCCAGCCAAAAACTTGTCAACGCTGATTATACAGGATCAGGAGTCGAGGCAGTTGCGCCCGAGTAAACCACACCCCGCTGCATATCCAAAGTAAGAATCACCCCATCACGAATCACCTGGGTAGCATTTTTCACCCCAACAATCACCGGAACCCCGAGGCGCAAACCAATAACCGCCGCATGGCTAGTCAAACTATCAACTTCCGTCACCACACCAGCCGCCTTACGCATAACCTCCACAAAATCCGCATTAGTTTGGGAAACCACCAAAATTTCTCCAGGGTTAAAATCACCCACCTGAGAAGGCTGGTTAACCACACGAGCGCGACCAGTAAAAGTTCCCTGACCGATAGCAGTTCCCTTACCGAGAACCGCCGTCACTACTTCCACCTTAACCAAATCCGTAGAACCTGCGACCCCCTGCAAAGTCCCAGCAGTAGTCACCACCAAATCCCCATCAGCGACAAAATTATTTTCCCGCGCCACATTAACCGCCGATTGGAAAGTCTGATCCGTAGAAGGTAAATCCAAAACCAAAAGCGGTTTAACCCCCCAAACCAAACTCAACTGACGCGCCACCTCCACATGGGGAGTAATCGCCAAAATCGGAGTTTGGGGGCGAAACTTCGAGACATTGCGCGCCGTAGCGCCAGTTTTAGTTAAAGTCATAATCGCCGCCGCATCTAACTGAATCGCAATTTGACTGACAGCTTGACTAATCGCATTAGGAATAGATCGCCCCGTATCCTCCACCTTGAGAACATTACGAGTAATCCCATCTCGTTCAATTCTGTTAGCAATTCTAGCCATAGTCGCCACCGCTTCCACGGGAAACTGACCCACAGCCGTTTCATTAGAGAGCATCACGGCATCAGTACCATCAAGAATAGCATTAGCCACATCGGAAATTTCCGCCCTAGTCGGACGAGGATTGCTCACCATACTATCAAGCATCTGAGTAGCAGTAATCACCGGAATTCCCATGCGGTTAGCCGTGACAATCAAACGTTTTTGCAAAAGTGGCACATCCTCAGCAGGTAACTCCACCCCCAAATCACCCCGCGCCACCATCACACCATTACACAGGGCTAAAATCTCCTCCATTTGTTCGATCGCCTCATGTTTTTCGATTTTGGCGATGACGGGGACATCCTTACCCGCACTAGCAATCAATTCTTTAATTTCCAAGACATCCTGGGGATTGCGGACAAAACTGAGGGCGACCCAATCGACCCCTTGATCTAAGCCAAACATCAAATCGCGCCGGTCTTTGTCGGTCATGGCTTTAATGGAGAGATAGACCCCCGGAAAATTAACCCCTTTACTATTGGAGAGGACACCACCGACGACTACCCGACAGTGTAGTTCTCCCTTGTCTCGGTCTACTTTTTCCACCAGCATCTCGACCTTACCATCATCTAAAAGAATGGTCGCGCCATCGGGGACTTCATCAGCGAGAGGTTCGTAGGTAACAGAGGAGATCTCCTCGTTTCCAGGAAGGTCACGGCTGGTGAGGATAAAGTGATCACCTCGGTTCAATTTGATCGACCCATTCTCGAATTTTCCTAAGCGAATCTTGGGTCCTTGTAAATCCTGAAGAATACCTACAGGCTTGTTCAATTCAAAGGATACCTGACGAATCAAACGAATGCTGCGCTGGTGGTCTTCATGGCTACCGTGGGAAAAATTCAAGCGCAAAGTGGTTGCTCCCGCTTCTATCAACGCCTTGAGTACATCCGGTTTTTGTGTCGCCGGTCCAATGGTGGCGACAATTTTGGTTCTATGTATTAAGTTTGGCGATCGCATAACGTTAACTCAGTCCCAGGCGTTGATAGTTGTTAGTTTTGGCGCACCTAGGTGCGACTAGAATCACTTTAAGAAAATTTAACCATGATCGTGGCATATTTATCGCAAAACCCCCCTAGAATCTGACTGGGAGAGCAGATGAATCAGTCCGGGCGCGGGACAGGCTGCGCCGTCGCGACGGATGATCTAGGCTGGTTATTTCCCCGCGCGATCCCGATTTCTCCCCCTGTGGTGTCTATTGATAAAAATGACGGTTTCGCGCGTATAGTGGTGCTTTATGGCCGGGATTCAACCCTTAACTATGGGGAACCCCTCAGTTACTGTAGGGCGCGTCACCTAGAGATAAATCGTACTGTCGCCGTCAAAGTAAAATTGTAGTGTGTGTGTCCCAGTGAAACCAAACACCACCATCTCTGACCGAAAAAATTGGTTTCACCCTAGTTTCACCGAACCGACAAAGAAGATTAGCCCTGAAAACTTAATGATTGGTAAAATTCGAGAAAATGAAGCTCAACTTAGGAATTTATGCGGTGATATCGTTAATGAGTAGCTACCTGTTGTTAGCCACTCCGGCGCAGTCGCAGCGTCCATCACCCTGTTCTAATGATAACCAAGAACGACCCTCCCAACGTCGCCGCCAAATTATTAACCGTGAATATGGCTTGCGCTTTGATATTCCAGCTAATTATTACACGGAACTACGAAGTGAGAGAGGACATCGCCAACAGTTATCTATTGCCGTTCGTAACCCTACTGATGTCGAGTTTTTGGAATGTGGGAGAAGGGAAGGAATGAGAGGCTATGGACACCAAGTTTCCGACGTGAGAGTTACCATTGAACCACGTCCTAGCAATATCGGCAATGTTCGTGATATTTTACGCAATGCGGCTACTGGAAGCAGTTACAGCCAGATTTTAGAGTCTAATTTTACGACTATTGCGGGACAGGAGGCGGTAATTTATATAGTGCAAACGAGTTATCCTGAGCGTTATCGGTATGGGCGGCTAATACATCCTAATGGACGATATATCATTAGTATTTCTGCGGGAGATTATGGGGAAAGAATAGATGTGATTGATTTGCAGGTGATGAACCTGATCATGTCTACAATGAGGATAGATTGGCAACCATGACCACTAAAAAAAGCTGAAATTCTCACCCGCCTGGTTTACTCACCGGACAACTATCAGAGACTGTTTTTTAACGGTTAGAAGCAGAATTGCAGTTTTTGAGTAATTATATCGCAGCAATTGAGTGGCTTGTAGGTTCTACGCTGGGCACGAAACCTCAAGGCTACTATATCTAACTGCTGTTGGGTTTCACTGCGTTTCACCTAACCTACTGCTGTTGGGTTTCACTGCGTTTCACCCAACCTACATGGCTGGGGTTTTGGGAAGTATGAGAAAATTAGGCGATCGCACTATATCTAACTGCTGTTGGGTTTCACTGCGTTTCACCCAACCTACTGATGTTGGGTTTCACCCAACCTACATGGCTGGGGTTTTGGGAAGTCCGAGAAAATTAGGCGATCGCACTATATCTAA
>NZ_JARPLC010000220.1:0-3594 GCF_032350395.1 Limnospira sp. PMC 289.06 | reverse complement strand
TAACCCTTCCGGCTCCATATGTTGAATCTGAGCAATAAACGCCTCTCGCTGTTGCTCATCACCTTCTTGGTAGCCGTAAGTTTTTTTTCTGGTGAAGCCAATTTTCTTCAAGGCTCTGGATATGGTGCGAGGAGAGATGTCGTCATCCCAAAGTTGAGCCATTTGAGCGGAGGTTTTGTCGCCATGCTCTTGGGCAAAAGCCTTGAATTTATGCCAGTCGGTAATTTGGTGGTTATTGCCAGGTCGGTGATTAGGTTTAGGGAGGAAGTCTCCGGTCTGTGCTTTTCTTTGCAGCCAGAGATTAATGGTGTTCCGGCTGACATGGAAAACTTGACTGGCTTCTGTTTTGGGCATACCGTCTAGTTCAATTGCATTAATAACTTTTTGTCTAAGGTCGTAACTGTAGGGGGCTAGCCTTTTGGGTCTTATGTAGATATCCTTGCCATTATACGTCCTAACTATTCTGTCTTGCGCTATAAGTATTCCTTATATTCTACCAAGGGGTATAAATCCCACTGGGAGGTTATTTCGGGCATTGCAGCCTTATTTGGTCTCCCAAACGTTTCGCACGGTGATGATACTTTGTACGGTGGTGCGGGTAATGACACTATTTTCGGTGGTGATGGTGATGATGTGTTGTTTGGAGATGAGGGTAATGATTCTCTGATTGGTGGCCCAGGACGCGATCGCTTTGTGATTTTTGCTAATGACGCCACGGATACTATTGCTGATTTTGTCTCTGGGGAAGACCTGATTGTTCTCGGTGGTGGTTTGCGCTTTGAGCAATTGAGTATTACTCAAAATGTCTCGTCGGCGGTGATTACCCTAGATACGGAAGAGTTGGTGATTTGGGAAGGGGTACAAGCGGCAGCTTTAACTGAGGATGATTTCATCACTTTCGCGATCTAAGATTAGGTGAGAGTACTCCTCACGGTTTGTGCTGTGGGGAGATGGGTTCCTGGTTAAAGTTGAATGGAGGGGTGTTTGTGGCTCCATATCAAAGAATCGAGCAGCGTTTCTTTTCTGTGTTATTTGGGATCTTGATTGGGTTAACTTTGCTGGTTTGGGTTCTTAGGGGGTTAGGGGTTCTGGGGTTTATCCCTGGATTGATAATCTGGGTGTTGTTGCTGTCAACCATCGCTATGGGGGTTCTGTCTAGAGTGGCTCGATAGCTCGGTTTGGTAATTATTCGGTCACTGGGATAGACGAATTGGGTTGAGTTGGGCTATAATGGCGAATGGCCTAAAACAAGGCGCTTCCTTAAATCTAGGTTGTGTGCGACGGGTTCACTTATTCCGAATAGCACCAATCGGATTTTTCAGAGGACAGTGTTGTTTATTGAGCTTCAGCCTACAGCCAGAAATGGCCTGGGCAACTGCTAAGGTGAAACTTCCTGGCAGTTGGCGAGAACGCCGCTTTCCAGTCTGGTAGCAGGATTGGGAAACTACGGTTCTATTGCGTAGCAATCGCTCGTGGTCGCGTTCATGTCTTCTCAAGTATCTTTCATATAGGAGGAGACGGGAAGACCTCAAGTAAAGTTATTATTTTTTAGAGAGGTGAAGGATAAAACATGACCCAAGTTATTCTGGGTGAAAACGAACAATTAGAATCCGCACTGCGTAGATTTAAGCGAGAAGTGTCTAAAGCTGGCATCCTGGCTGATGTTCGCAAAAAACGTCACTTTGAAACCCCTCCAGAAAAACGCAAGCGCAAGGCGATCGCTAATCAGCGTCAGAGACGAGCTTTCCGTAAAAAGCGGATGTTCTAAAGCGCTTCATAACCCGATATAACCGCGAACAAAACTCCTATTCTAGTTCTATTGGACTAGAGTGGGGGTGGCTGCGGTTTTTTGGTTATTAGATAATTTGGGAACTGGGTATTGGTAAGGAAAATGTGAAGGTGCTACCTTTGCCTAACTGACTACTAACGAAAATTTCGCCGCCTTGAAGTTCCACCAAACGCCGGGTAATAGCTAAACCAATTCCGGTACCTCCATAATTGCGCGATCGCGATCTATCAGCACGCCAAAATCTTTCAAAAACATGGGGTAAATCTGCCTCAGAAATACCAATTCCGGTATCGCTGACATCCACAAACAAGTAACCACCATGAGTATAAACTTCTATTTTAATTAGACCATGTTTGGTGTATCTGATGGCATTTCCTAATAAATTAACTAAAATTTGTTCAGTGCGATCGACATCAGCTAAAGCCAGGGGTAATTCTTCAGAAAAATCTAATTCTAACATCGGTCCTTCTTCCAGAAGTTGATCAGAAAAACGCTGCACTAAAGACTCTAATAAAGGCCGTAATGCTAAAGGTTGGGGGTTAATGGGTAAATATCCAGATTCAACCTTAGAGAGTTCTTGTAAGTTATTTATCAGCCTTTCCAGGCGTTTAGTTTCCTTGGTTAACTGCTGATAAATATCTGGTGATGGCGAAATTCTGCCTTCGGCCATTTCTTCTAAGTATCCGCGAACTACAGTGATCGGAGTTCGCAATTCATGGGTCAAGTCACTAATTAATTCCCGCCGTTTTTGTTCAACATCTTGAAGACTACTAGCCATCTGATTAAAACTCATCGCCAGTTGATTTAATTCATGAATTTCACTAGATGACATCCTTTCTGAGAGATTACCCTTGGCAAATTTATGGGTAATTTCTTCCATCTCGGTGAGAGGCTGAGTAATGCGTTTAGTCACCCAATAACTTAAACAGACAGCAGCAGTTGTTCCGGCTAAAACAGACCAAAAAGTGCTACGATTCCAAGCAATTTCAAAGCCTTCTACTAGGCGAGTTCTTACATATTGTAAGCGAAAGCCAGGACCTTCTAGTTGTTCCAAACTACGGACAAAGAACCGAGGAGAGGAAATTTTGCCGATGATCACCAGGGATGTGACCCCAATCAGCATAACCAGGAGGTGGGATAAAAATAGGCGCGATCGCAAATCTACCTTTGCCATTAGTTCTGGGTATGTATGATCTGATAATTTCTATCCTACACTCAAACTTTCAACAGTAAAAAGCCCCGCTTGACCAACAAATCAGCGGGGCCTTTATAAGGAAACCTTTAAAGTAGGATTATCGCATATCCCAGAGAGCCTTAAACAAAGTCTCAGGCAGCTTTCTGGAGGTGGCATTCCTGGCAGCCTTGAGCGCGGCCACGGAAACTGTGTTCCCTTTGTGGTATGCTCTGGTAATCCGTGCGAGACGTTCAGGCATGAAATAGGGTTGAGACACCCGAAATAACCGCCTGGTGGGGACTTCACCCCCTTGGTTGAATATAAGGAACGCACTCCTGAACATCCCCATAACTGTTTATATGTCCCGAATATTTGTATCACACGATACCAAATCAAGGCAGGGACTCCAAGGTCAACATACTTTGTAACAAAACGTAACAATTCTTAACATAACGGAAAAGTTACGACAAAAGGTGAGGATAACGGCGATAGCCACCCCCAGTTTTAGGACTCACAACCCGTCAGATTGAAGCGGGGAACGGAAGGCTCCAAGGTGTAACCCAACACCAGAACCGAGACCACTGCCAACCATCCATGATTAGGGAAACCGAATGTCTGGCTTGAACCGCCG
>NZ_JARPLC010000219.1:0-3732 GCF_032350395.1 Limnospira sp. PMC 289.06 | reverse complement strand
GCACCGGGCAGTTATTTCGGGTATTGCAACCCTATGCGCGTGCCTGAACGTTTCGCGCCGCTTTTCTAAGCATAGCCTTTAACTCCCCAATCTTTTTAGGCATCGTTTGCACAGCGTCGGCATTGCCGCTCGCCACCTTTAATAAATCATAAAATACACTTACAGCGAGAGAACCCGCCACCCCAGCGATCCTAGCGTCAAAATACAGATTTTGTGCTTTTCATTCACTCAGCGATCGCCCCCTCCACCAACTTCTCCTGAATCAGTGCTGTTAACCGTTCCAGTCATCGACTCATCATCACCCGCCAACTTCAACGCTTGGGCTTTCAGAGCTTCGCTCACATAAAACCCAACCGATTCTAAAGAGTCAATCACCCCCTTAACCGAATCAATCATTCCCCTGTTCTTCGCTATAATTAAAATTCCCATAGTTCCTGTGATTTTCACCGCCAAGCGTTGAGCCACTTTCCGAGCTTGCAGATCATCCACAATCAATCGACCCAGATTTTGACTCATGACAATAAGTCAACCTCTGCGGCTAAATCATCAGGAGAATAGGCAAAGACAGGCACATGATAATGTCCCAAAATCTCCATAAATGGTCGTTGGGAATAACCCGCCACCTTTGCCGCTTGTCCAATCGAAAGCCTGCCCACCTCATAAAGCTTGATTGCCAGTAGTAGTTTCACTTCATCTGGCGAAAATTCAAACGGTAGTTCGAGCTTTAGTTCTTGCATAAACATGGTTTCATCCTCTGTATATTAATTTAAAACATTCCCAGATCCGCTAAAATATCCGCCTCCTCTAAATCATCATAATCTGCCAGAATTTCTGAATGCGTCTTTCATTCTCGCTCCCAGTCATTGCGTAAATTCTCAATCCGTTTTGCCACTTCCAAAGGGTCAGCTACAGGACGGTTTGCCAATCGAGGTGATTGTAACAATGCCAGAATTTTGGCTCCGTTCCCTGCCCCATTGGTAGGTAGAGGGGCAAGCACCGTCACGATCGCCCTTGTCGCCACCTCAACTCGCAAAGGCTCCAAAGTGCGAATCGTTCCGTCTGGTTCAATAATGGCTTCTACTGCTTTTAACATGATTAACCCTCCACCAATAAACTAAATGCAAACATTCCCAAATATGCAACAATATCTACCTCCTCTAAATCATGAGCCATCCTAGCGTCAAAATACAGATTTTGTGCTTTTCATTCACTCAGAGATCGCCCCCTACACCAACTTCTGACAATATTTGAATAACCTGAAATTTTAGCCTCGGTAAATCATGAACAACAATTGACTAAACCAAATTCAAAGACAAGCGGAAATACTCATGAACAATAATATTTCTGAATGCCATAATTTGTACCCAAGGAACTTGTGGATACATATCAGTTAACTCATGCGGTAGATCATTGGCTGCTTCTCCAATAATTTGTCAATGATGAACAATCCAAACTTGAACTAATTCTTGATCCTCAAAAGCACTCCTCCCTTGGCTTACATATCGCTCGATCGCCTCAATAGCATCTAAAATATCCTGTAAGCGCTCCTCTGGTTTTCTCATAAAGCGATCGCCTCACTTAAAACTCGATCCTTAATGCGGGCTTTCAGCATATCCACCGTAGCCACATCCACCTTACGCTGGAGTAAATTCTCCAAATCGAGCAATAAACCCGCAGGAAACCAAGGGGTAATTTTTTCTAGGTCGTAGTCAATCAAGAAATCAATATCACTATCCTCATCAGCCTCACCTCGCGCCACAGAGCCAAAAATCCTTACATTCTTTGCTCCGTGTTTTTGAGCAATAGCGAGAATGTCCTCACGTTTTTGTCGTAGTAAATTAAGATTGGGTTTTTCTTTTAGGTCACTCATCATTCGCCCCTCCGCCAACTTCTGTAATTTCATTTAACGCCATCTCCAACTGCGCCACACTGGGCAAAACCGCCCGCAACTCCTGCGGTAACTCCTGCTGATACCGGGCAAGAAGGGGAGTAATCACCTTTGCGCCCCAGCCCTCCTGAGCCTGCCGTGCTAAAATTTCCCGCCCAATTTGCCAATACAACAAAACCAACTCTCGGTTAACCGCCAGATCCGCCCGCACCTGAGCCGCTCGCATCCGCTGCTTCAGGTCAGCGGGCAACGCGCCATAACCTTCTGGCATCCTCTCAAAAGTCATAGCCCAACCCTCGCAAATTCTCCCGAATCGCCGCCTCCAGCCGTGCCGACTCCTTAAACTGTTCCCCCAGCTTCCCCGTCAATTCCGCCATCCGCTCCTCAAAGGGCACGTCGTCTTCCTCAGCCGCCGCCGCCCCCACATACCGCCCCGGTGTCAGCACGTAGTTATGCCCCCGGATGTCGTCTAAACTGGCAGACTTACAGAACCCCGGCACATCCTCATAACGGCTCCCTTCTCGCCAGTGGTGGTAGGTATCCGCAATCTGCGCCACGTCCTCATCGCTAAACTCCCGCCGGGTTCTGTCCACCATGTAGCCCAACTTGCGGGCATCAATAAACAGGATCTCCCGCCGGCGGTCTCTTAACTTCTTATCCCGCGCGATGCCGTTTGACTTATCCTTTGCCAAAAACCACAGACAAGCCGGAATCTGGGTCGAATAAAACAACTGCCCCGGCAAGGCAATCATGCAGTCGATCGCATCCCCCTCAATCATAGCCTTGCGGATCTCCCCCTCGCCGCTCTGCTGCGACGACATCGACCCATTCGCCAACACCACCCCCGCAGTACCCGTCGGGGCGAGATGGTGCCAGATATGCTGCAACCAGGCATAGTTAGCATTGCCGGTAGGCGGAATGCCAAACCGCCAGCGGACATCTTCCCGCAGCCTGTCCCCGCCCCAATCGGAAATATTAAAGGGCGGATTCGCCAGAATGAAGTCAGCCCGCAAATCGGGCAGTTCGTTTTTGTGAAACGACCCCCTCGGAATTCCAGCGAATATCGGAATCAATCCCCCGCACCGCCAGGTTCATCTTGCACAGCCGCCAGGTGGTGTAGTTGCTCTCCTGCCCATAGATGGCAATATCGCCCCTCCGCCCGGCGTGGTCTTCCACAAACTTTTCCGACTGCACAAACATTCCCCCCGAACCGCAGCAAGGGTCATACACGCGCCCCTGGTAGGGTTGCAGCATCTCCAGCGTCGGGTAGCGTTAACTATAAACCCTTATCCTGACAGCGATAGCGGGTTATTACTCAACCCCTATATCCTATTGAATTACTCAGATATTACTCACAATCTAGTCCTAGCACAGGAAAATAATTCTGTCAATAGGTTGATTACTCAGTCAATAAGCACAACTTAATCAATCTGTCAAATGCCTACTATCTCCCCCTAACCAAACACCGATAGGGTACTTCCCTAGCGATACCCGTCAACAGCAAGCCTAGCGGTTCCTAGCGTCACTGTTGACTGTTATCGCAACGGTCAGTTCCCCTAATATGTCTGTTCCGGTTAGGGGGAGGGTATGGGTTCAATTTTGCAGGGTATTGCCTAAAGCTACCAGTGCTAATAATAGGACGGTAATGAGTGCGATCGCAGTGGGATTTATCTATGGCTCAAAGTCAACATGATAGCTGTAGGTAGCCGTAGGGGGAACCCACTAGGTTATCAATGTACAACGATACTCCTATCAATGTACAACGATATCAGGCTGCCTATCCGGTTATCTATGGGAGTCAGATTATTGGTGAAATATTGAGGAGCCTACTCGCTACCAACAAA
>NZ_JARPLC010000218.1:0-3886 GCF_032350395.1 Limnospira sp. PMC 289.06 | reverse complement strand
TTGAAGCATGGACAACTTCCTCCGTTCTCTTAATCATTCCTCACTGTGCAATACCCAGAAAAAAGGTTCTCAGTCGGCCCGTGAGTTTCTGGAAAAAAAACCCGAAATCTTGAAGCGGTTGCTAGTTCAGGCCCAAGCCCCCCTGAAAAATGCGGCCGCCGTCAACTCTACCCGATGGGCATTGTTTAACGGCCTGAAGCTAACTGGATTACCCATTGAAATTGGCACTGGAGGTTTAACAAAATATAATCGGACGGTTCAAGGACTACCGAAAACCCATTGGCTAGATGCGGCTTGTGTGGGAAAAAGCACCCCGACCCGGTTGAAAATTAAAACTCACCAGCCACTACTAATTACTTGTTTTGGGCGTGGTGGCCGTCAAAAAGCGGCTCCTAACAAGAGGCTTCCGATTCGCCATAACCCATTAAAGCCAATTAAGGGATGGCTTACCGGGGATATAGCCAAGCATAAGACACATGGAATCGGTAGAATCACCCCGTCGAGTCGCGGCAGTTTTGTTTTAACCAAACCTGACCAAACTCAGTTTTCAGTCAAGCCAATAGATTTTAAACCTGTTTTTAGGAGAGATGGCTATTTGTATAAATTTTCCTGAGTTGTCCGGTAATTACCAGGTTATAGATATACTGCGCCGCCCTAATGTTTTGGAGGGGTGAACTGGTTTTCGAGTTGTCGGACTACGGTTAAAGCTGAATAGGATACCCCTGCTGTTCCCTCTCCGGGGTGGGTACAGTCTCCCACTAGCCATAATCCATTAATGGGGGTACGATTGGAAAAGCCAAAGGGTCCAAAGGTGGAAATCCGCTGACCTACACCACCGACAACGCCTTGGTCACGCGCGGTATAACGGGCGAAAGTGCGGGGGGTGGCAGCACAGGAATAAATGATTGTTTCTGGGGTAAGCTGAAAGTAGGAACTTAGACGATTAATGGCCTGTTGGGTGTATTCGTGTTTGAGTTTCTGATAATCTGGGTTATGCCACCATTGCTGCGTATCTGTGAAACTAGAAGCAATAATGGTGGCTTGTCCGTGGGGGGCGCGTCCGTCCCCTGGGTGGCTGACGGAAACAAATAGGGAATTGTTTTCGCCAATGGGTCGGTTATAGTCGTAAAGAAATTGGAGATGGGGGGGCATTCGGGGGGAATGGCTGACTGATCAACTCCTAAATAAATGACGAAAGCCCCAGAAGCTGGGGGGAGTTTATTAATACGGTGGTGGTAAATGCGATCGAGGGGATTGGTGGAAATGTGGTTTTCCCAACCTAATAGCTTAACTATGTTCTGAACTGTGACGTTAGCAACTACTAGATCGGTGGTTTCTCGCCACACTTTCCCGGTTTTTTGATCGCGAATTTTGACCGCTACGACTTGACGGTTTTCGGTTTCGATCGCTTCTACGGTATGACCCATTAATAGGGTTCCTCCGTCCCGTTTCAGGCTGGCTACTAGGCGATCGCTTAATACTTGCATACTCCCCTGTAAATGATAGAGTCCTTGGGGTGATTGGGATACTCCCAACGCTGTGGCTGCATACAGTAATGCCGTTTCATCGGCGTTCACCTGGGAGTATAATTTTAATTGTAAATCCAGAAATGTTTTCAGACGGCGATCGTTGTCTATTCCATAGATCCGCAATAGATCCCCTACCGTCAATAGGGTAAAAGGTAGGGTAATCATGGTATCGAGACGCAAGGCTTTCACCAGTTGCACTAAATCCCACCAATTCCGAGGAGGTAAAATCGGATCGCGACTTTGAAACCGCCAACTAGCTTCAAATAGAGTTCCCATTAATTGCCAAAACTTTTCACTCCCTGGGAACTGTTCTTGTCGTTCCTGCTGCCATTTTTCTGGGTCTCGCCAAACTCGAATCGGCTGGGTTTCTCCGGGTAAAAATACCGCACAAGCCGGGTCGCAGAAGGTGGCGGCTGGTAAGTCTATTTCTAATTCCGAGAAAATACGATGATGAATGCCGCCGGGTTCTAAACCAGCCACTTGGGTCGCCCCTACATCAAAGGTAAAACCTTTACGTTTAAACGTGGAAGCACAGCCGCCCGGAACTATGGCTTGGTCGAGGACTAACACGGAATATCCTCGATGAGCCAGTAGTGCGGCGGTGGTTAATCCGCCTATACCAGCACCAATTACAATTACCATATTTGGACGGGGAAGGTTATCAACTTCTTTCATTAATTATTAGGTGGGAATGCTGGTTTTGGATTATAGCAAATTTTGGGGAATCTTAACTACCTATTTTGGCTCTGTATTGTGTTAAAATCTAATCGGGCGGGTGGTGAGTAGGTTTGTCAAACTATCCCGGTTTCCAGTTCACCGAGACTGAAGTTATAATCGTATGGGGGAAGGGTAAGGGTGAGGGTCGGAGGAGTAGGGACCAGTAGGGACGAGTAGGGGGGTGATCAAAAAATTGATACCTAAGCGACTTTTCAAGTTGACCTAGCTGCCCTACAATTCACAAGGAGCCTAAATGCTGTAGCAACCTGGTTGAGTCTGATTCCGTCTAAACTAATACTAAACAGCAGAGTCAAAGTAATATGAACGCTTTGTTACCGAGAATTTTAAAGTCTGCTTACCGCAGAGAACCAATTGTCAGTTTTGTGATTACAGTTGGGGCGGTTGATACTGTAATTGGTGGTGTAACTGCGAGTTTACCGCTGTTGAGTCTCGGTCTGGGAACCGTGGGAGTAGCGGTAGCCTGGCGTTGGTGGCTTATACAGCGATCGCCAGTGGAACAACAAACCGAAACCGCGCCGGAATACTATTTACCGCCGAGTGGTTCCCGTCCTTCCTTACCTATGCTGACTCAGAATAAAAAGCCTCGTCCTCCCTACTAATGAGTTAGGTTGGGGGTTGATAAGTTGCTGAAAATTGGAGAGGTAGCGGCCGAAAGTGGTTTATCGGTGAAAACAATTCGCTACTATGATGATATTGGGTTACTCTGGCCGACTGTTGATCGTAGCAGGTCGGGTTATCGGCTATTTGCTCCGGAAGTATTGACCCGACTGGCATTTATTAAACGCGCGCAAGGGTTGGGGTTGAGTTTGGCGGAAATTGCGGAAATTCTGAAAATTCGCGATCGTGGTGACATTCCCTGTGACCAAGTGAAGCAGCGTTTACAAGCTAAGGTAGCGGATATTAATCAACAAATTATCGCCCTAGAAGGCTTGAAGGGAGAACTTCAGGAGTTACTGAGTCAGTGGGAAGATCAGCCGTCAGCGAGTCGCATGGCTGATACTATTTGCCCCAATATTCAACTGAAACCCTAAAATAAAAAGAGGGAAGGATAAATGATCCTTCCCCTGAATTGGTGATTTTGGGTTTTGGTGTTGGTGTTGGTCTTTGGGTTGGTTGGTTTGGAGTTGTTTACGCAACTGTTGCTGTTGTTTTTTTAGCTGTCGCATTCTAGCCGCACCACCTTTACCTTTGTGGTTGCGCCCTTGGCGACGCGGGGACTCCCAGCGCTTTAGTTGTTGTGCCATGGGGTTATATTATTATTTTTAGGATAATACCTATAGTGTAACTGAGTTGTGCGAGACGTTCAGGCATCAAATAGGGCTGCAATGCCCGAAAATAAATGCCTGGTGGGGATTTCAACCCCTTGGTTGAATATAAGGAGCGCACTCCTGACCATCCCTATAACTGTTTATATGTCCCAAAGCGAAAGCAAGGCAGGGAACTCAAGGTTAATTCCACAAAGAAAATCGCAATACTCAACTATATAACACGGAGGATTAAAACCACTTGGGCGATTGTGGGAAAGAGTAACGGCGATAGCCACCCCCAGTTTCAGGAATCACACCCCGTCAGATTGAAGCGGGGAACGGAAGGCGTGAGGGAAACCTATTCCCAATAAT
>NZ_JARPLC010000217.1:0-3983 GCF_032350395.1 Limnospira sp. PMC 289.06 | reverse complement strand
GCTTGCCATTGACTGCTATCACAAGGGAGTTACCCTATCGGTGTTTGGTTGGGGGGTGGTATGAGTGTTTGACAGATTAATTAAGTTGTGCTTGTTGACTGAGTAATCATCCTATTGACAGAATTATTTTCCTGTGCTAGGACTAGATTGTGAGTAATATCTGAGTAATTAGGTACGACTATCGGGTTGAGTGTTTCCCGGTTATCGCCGTTAGGATAAGGGTTCAACTGAAATGGAGCTAAGCGGACTCGAACCGCTGACCCCTGCAATGCCATTGCAGTGCTCTACCAACTGAGCTATAACCCCAAAGACATCTTTTAATGTATCACAGGATGATTGGTTAAGTCAATGATTTTGGCAAAAATTTTTTGATATCCTCTAGGCGCTAAAGGGAGGAAAATCGATCGCCCCACACTGGTAATGGTCGCCCCACGGGGTCTAAAGGTGGGACTGTAGACGATCGCACCAGATCACATATAGGAGTAAGCATGATGAGACATTTGGGTAAGGTGGTCGATACACGAACCCATGAGAAAATAAACCACAACCATAGCGACGGCGGAAATAGCCACTAATATACCGGCCAGGACAAAGGAAGACTCTCGATATCGAGCCGCTTGCTGCATCAGATGTACAGACCAGGCTACCAGAGCTATATCAATTATTAGAATAGAAATCAGCATAAGTTACGTTTTGTAACATTTCTTCCATTCTAACAGGAGTTTCGTAACTGAGCCGGTAATGCGGAAAATTTAATCTTTTGTTTAGGTAAAACTCCCGTGGGGAAACCATTAGACGTGGGGGAGTGCGTGGGGACGGACGGGAATATGGCGAGTGGCGAGATAGGATTTGATTTCAGCGACGCTTAACTGTCCGTAATGTAACAGAGAAGCCAATAAAGCCGCCTCCGCGCGTCCCTCGGTTAAGGCTTCGTAGATATGCTGAGAGGTTCCCGCGCCCCCAGAGGCAATCACGGGAATTTCGACACTTTCAGCGATAGTCCGGGTTAATTCCAGGTCATAGCCTGCTTGTGTGCCGTCTGCGTCCATACTGGTCACCAGAAGTTCTCCCGCGCCTCGTTGCGCCAATTCTTTCGCCCAAGCGATCGCATCAAGTCCGGTATTTTCGCGACCACCACGGACAAAAACATCCCAACCGGGATTATTTGGGTCAGTGCGCCGACGGGCATCAATAGCGACTACAATACACTGAACACCAAAGCGATCGCTGGCTTTATTGATTAAATCTGGGTCACGGACCGCCGCCGAGTTAATGCTGACCTTATCAGCCCCGGCCCTTAACAAATTTTTAATCATTTCTAAGTTTTGGATACCCCCCCCGACGGTCAAAGGGATAAACACCTGTTCAGCGGTACGATAGACCACATCAATAATGATATCGCGGTCTTCATGGGTAGCGGTAATGTCCAGAAACACCAATTCATCAGCCCCCGCGTCATTATAGGCGGCAGCCAATTCCACCGGGTCGCCAGCGTCTTGGAGATTAACAAAATTGACACCCTTGACCACCCGACCGGCTCTAACATCTAAACATGGTAAAATGCGTTTAGCAAGCATAGCAACTCCTCGATTATGGGGCAAAAAATTCCTTTTATAGTTTAACTGTTTTGGGCGACCTGATTAGATGTTGTTAATTTTTGCCAATAGTCAGTCAAATCTCGCGCCACTGTGGGGGCTAGAAAATATAGTCCCAATAGATTAGGAATTGACATGGTTAGATACATGGCATCACTGAATTTAATCACCGCTTGAGGATTGACGATCGCCCCTAAAAATATGGCGGTTAAAAATAGGAGTTTATAAATAATCGCCCAGCGTTGTCCTAATAAATATTGCCAACACAATTCCCCATAATATCCCCAGGCTATCATCGTGGAGAAAGCAAAGCAAAATAAAGCGGCAGCCAACACATAAGGGAACCAATGAATCACCGAACCAAAGGCGGCGGATGTGATTTCTGCGCCTCCTAAATTCGCCCAGGCGGGGTTATTATAGGCTCCCGTAATAATGATAACTAACGCGGTCATATTGCAGATAATGACGGTATCAATTAATGGTTCCAGGGTGGCGACTATTCCCTCTCGGATAGGTTCATCTGTGCGAGCGGCAGCATGAGCGATCGCCGCAATTCCCAAGCCCGCCTCATTAGAAAAAGCCGCCCTTCTAAACCCTTGAATTAAGGCTGCCAAACCTCCCACCACCACAGCTTGATCTTCAAAAGCCGAGGCGAAAATAGTAGCGATCGCATCAGGAATTTTTGCCCAATTGACCAGCAGAACCCACAGCGCGGCGATTACATATATAGCACACATGAAGGGAACCAGAACCGCCGTAATTTGAGCTATACGGCGAATCCCCCCAATAATGACCAATCCGACCAAAAGCACCAAAACGGAGCCATAGAGCCACCCCTGAGAGGCGAATACGGGAAAAACTCGTGCGATCGCGACCTTAGACTGATTAGCTTGAAAGATGCTGGAACTCCCCAAGGCGGCGCCGATCGCCAAAACAGCAAACATAGCCGCCAAAACCCGACCCAAGTTTTTTTGTCCCAACTCCTGTAAACCCGCCGATAGATAATACATAGGACCCCCGGCGATCGTACCATCTGGGTTAACGAGGCGGTATTTTTGAGCGAGGGTACATTCCACAAATTTACTACTCATTCCCAGAAAACCCGCCAGAGTCATCCAAACCACAGCCCCCGGACCTCCCAAACCAATAGCGATCGCCACTCCCGCAATATTTCCTAATCCCACAGTAGCCGATAAAGCCGTAGCCAATGCTTGAAAGTGGGAAACTTCCCCCTCATCTTCGGGGTTATCATAGACTCCCAAAACCACTTTAATAGCGTGTGTGAAACCCCTAAGATTAACAAATCTCATCCACAGGGTGAAAACCAGACCACCCGCCATAAACCAGACCACAATTAAGGGTATCCCCCCCACTTCCACAAAGATAATTCTGTAGACAATCTCCAGAATCTGGGCAGCTATAATCGATATATTAGGCAATTTATCCATCTGGCAATTATAACTCCCGTGGTAGCCAAAGCTGGGCAGTCACAAAAGATTTCCCTAAGAAACGGGGTTTCTGAAAGTCTGGGGGGGTAAAGAAACCCGGTTTTTACCAGCATGATATTCAGCCATTGCTGAAGGAGCGATCGCATTCTGCTCACTCTCGGACTTTGTAACCGAGCGATCGCACTTTCGAGTAATTCCGTCATGGTTACCCTAGCCAATACTTGATACTTACCTTATCTAGTATTGCGGATCGCAGGCCAATTGAAGATCGCCCCCACACGATAGGGTCTGTTCTGCATCCTGGAGGGATGAGGTAATATGGGGATATTATCCCGACTCGGTGCGTGGCTATGGATGAACAACAACTGCAAGCCTATCTCTCTTTGCGGCAAGGATTTGAACAGTATCAACGGGGTCAATATCCCCAAGCCTGGGAATCTTTGCAACAGTCTCTCGCCTTGTATCAAGAAATCGGGGATAAGGCTAAGATCGCTTTATGTTGGGGACAGTTAGGTTGTATTGAGCGCGACCGGGGCAACTGGGATGAGGCCGAGCGTCTGTGTCGGCAATCTTTGCAATTGAGTACCGAATTGGGCGATCGCTCCGGCATGGCAACCTCTTGGGGAGTGTTGGGAGATATCCAGCGAAATCGCGGCAACTGGGATGAGGCCGAGCGTCTGTATCGGCAATATTTGGAAGTGATGACCGAATTGGGCGATCGCTCCGGCATGGCAACCTCTTGGGGAGTGTTGGGTTCTATCGAGGGAAATCGGGGCAACTGGGATGAGGCGGAGCGTCTGTATCGGCAATCTTTGCAATTGAGAACCGAATTGGGCGATCGCTCCGGCATGGCAACCTCTTGGGGAGTGTTGGGTTCTATCGAGGGAAATCGGGGCAACTGGGATGAGGCGGAGCGTCTGTATCGGCAATCTTTGCAATT
>NZ_JARPLC010000216.1:0-4209 GCF_032350395.1 Limnospira sp. PMC 289.06 | reverse complement strand
TATCGTCGCATTGTCAGGCAATAGCCGGATAAATGTCGCGTAAATGTATCAGTTCCCTGTCCCCTTCTCTCCTCATGAACCTATGACTTCTCCTACTTATCGCCGACGCCATAAATTTAAATTTTCCCCACAACGGTGGCTTAAAGCCGTTCTTAACAAGGGGAAAAAGCTGATTCCATCTGCGGTTGCTATTCTGATTTTCCTGGTTGTTTGGGAGGTGTTCACGGCTGTTTCCGATTCGACGTTGCCCGGTCCTATCCGCACAGTGTCAGAAACTTGGGAATTGATTATCGACCCGTTTTTTGACCACGGCGGCATTGATAAGGGGCTATTCTGGCAAATTTTGACGAGTTTGCAACGGGTGGCCTTGGGGTTCTCCCTCGCTGTGGTGGTGGGAGTCTCGTTAGGAGTTCTGATTGGTACGAACACTCTAATGTACCGTGCCTTAGACCCGATTTTTCAAATCTTGAGAACGATTCCCCCCTTGGCTTGGCTACCGATTTCCTTGGCAGGCTTTGAGCGAGCAAACCCTTCGGCTATTTTTGTGATTTTTATTACAGCAATTTGGCCGATTATTATCAATACAACTGAGGGAGTGCGGCAAATTCCTCAGGATTATAATAATGTGTCACGGGTGCTACGACTTGACCGCAAGACCTATTTCTTTAAAATCCTCTTCCCGGCAACGGTTCCCTATATTTTTACGGGACTCAAGATTGGGATTGGTCTGTCTTGGCTGGCAATTATCGCCGCCGAAATGTTGATTGGTGGTGTGGGTATTGGTTTCTTTATCTGGGATGCCTGGAACAGTTCTCGCATGAGTGACATTATCCTAGCGGTGATTTATGTCGGGGTCGTCGGCCTACTGCTGGATAAGTTTATTACCTTCTTGGCCAGTTTGGTGGTGTCTGAAGACTAAGCTCAATAATTAATTAGCTGTCTTCTGTTCTGATTTCGTTGTCCCCTACTCCTGCTTAAAGCCCATGTCTATTTTTGCTGAAGTTGACCATATTGAACGAGTCTTTAATCTCCCTAATGGAGGCACTTATGTTGCCTTGAGTAACATTGAACTCAAGATTCGTAAAGGTGAATTTATCTCCTTGGTGGGTCATTCCGGCTGTGGTAAATCAACCCTCTTAAACCTAATTGCCGGACTCGATAAACCTACCCGAGGGGGCATCATCCTAGAAGGTCGCCAGGTGACAGAGCCGGGACCCGATCGCATGGTGGTATTCCAAAACTATTCTCTGCTGCCCTGGCTAACGGTGCGAGAAAACATCGCCTTGGCGGTCGAATCCGTTATGGGCGATCGCCCCCGAGGAGAACAACGCGGTATCATTGAACATCACATTGACCTAGTGGGCTTACGTCATGCGGCCCATAAACGCCCCGCCCACCTCTCCGGGGGCATGAAACAGCGGGTTGCCATTGCCCGGTCGCTGGCTATCCGCCCCAAACTCCTCCTCCTGGACGAACCTTTTGGAGCCCTAGATGCCCTGACCCGAGGGGGACTGCAAGAACAACTGATGCGTATCTGCGAGGAAAGCCAAGTCACCTGTATCATGGTCACCCATGACGTGGACGAAGCCCTCCTCCTGAGCGATCGCATCGTCCTCCTCACCAACAGCCCCGCCTCATACATCGGGCAAATTCTCGATGTCCCCATCCCCAGGCCCCGCACCCATGTCTCGGTGGTCAAAGATCCCAACTACTACGGACTCCGCAACGAGATCGTCTATTTCCTCAACCAACAGCGACGGGCCAAGAAACGCCAAAGCCAACCCCAACCCATCGAAGTTCACGAAAACGGCTTAGAAAAAGTCAACCTCAACCTAGGCTTCATCCCCCTCACCGACTGCGCCCCCCTCGTGGTGGCTAAAGAACGGGGATTCTTCGCCAAACATGGCTTGACCCAAGTCACCCTCAGTCGCGAACTCAGTTGGAACGCGATCGAATCGGGCATTCGAGAGCAACGCCTCGACGCAGCCCAAATGGTTGCCGGAATGCCCCTCGGAATGACCATAGGCCGGGATAACCATACCCCCCTGCCCGTCATTACCGCCATGACCCTCTCTCGCAACGGCAACGCCATCACCTTCCATCGTCACTTCTACGAGGAAGGGGTGCGAACTCTCGCCGATCTCAAAGGCTTTATCGCCGCCTACCCCGACCGACGACTCACCCTGGGAGCCGTGCATCCCACCTCCATGCACAACCTCATCCTACGTTACTGGCTCGCCTCCGCTGACATCGACCCCGATCGCGACCTGGATATCGTCATCATTCCCCCCGCACAAATGGTCGCCAACCTCAAAGCCGGCAACATCGACGGCTACTGTGTCGGCGAACCCTGGAACTCCCGCGCCGTCCATGAAGGCATCGGTTTCGTCATGGCCACCGACCCGGAAATCTGGTCTGGCCATTGCGAAAAAGTCCTCGGAGTCCGGGAAGACTGGGCGCAAACTCACCCCAAAACCCATCTAGCCCTCATCCAAGCCCTCTTAGAAGCCTGCGACTACTGCGACGATATGCGTCATCGGGAAGAGGTTTTAGACCTCATCTGTCGTCCCGAATATGTCGGGTCCGACCCCATCTACACCCGTCCCGGCTTCATTGATGCCTACAACAAAGGCATCGGCGACCCCCAACCTATCCCCCGCTACAACCAGTTCTTCTGCGACAAAACCAACTGTCCCGATCGCACCGAAGCCCTGTGGATTCTCACCCAAATGGCCCGTTGGGGCATTACCCCCTTCCCCCGCAACTGGATTGAAGTCATTGATCGCGTCCGCCGTCTCGATATGTTCTCCCAAGCCGCCCAAGGCTTAAACATGATGGACATTGGCCGCGATCGCTATCCCATCATCCTCTTCGACGGGGCTATTTTCAACCCAGACGATCCCATCCATTACCTAGAACAACTACAAATCAAAACCAACCTAACCATCACAGAAATCGATATCAACCCAGCCCCCCGAGAACTCTCCGCCGCCTAATCCCAAAGAACCCACCCCTAAGCCATCCCCAGAGGAGAACCGACCCCCCATTCCTCTTTCACCCCTGCTACCTACTGCCTATTGCCTTCTTCCCCCTATTGCCTTCTTCCCCCCTGTTAAGAGTTAAGAGTTAAGAGTTCCCTATTTCCTTCTTACCCAATGCAAACTGTAACCAACTCCACCTCCCACACCTACACCACCAATGACTCTTATCTGGTCATTGATGGCCTTAGCAAAACCTATGCCACCCCAGAGGGGCCCTATCGAGTTCTCGACAACATCCAACTCACCGTCCGGGAAGGAGAATTCTTATGTCTGATTGGGCACTCCGGCTGTGGTAAATCCACCCTCCTGGATATGGTTTCCGGCTTCCGTCAACCCAGCGAAGGAGAAGTTCGCTTAGAAGGACGACGAATTAAAGAACCCGGGCCTGATCGCATGGTGGTCTTCCAAAACTATGCCCTCCTGCCCTGGCTAACCGCCTACGAGAATATCTTCCTGGCTGTCAACTCCGTCTTTCCCAAGCTCAAACAACGGGACAAAGTGGCGATCGTGCAAGAACATCTGGAACTGGTGGGCTTAACTGAGGCCGCCGACAAGAAGCCCAAAGAACTCTCCGGGGGAATGAAACAACGGGTATCCATCGCCAGAGCCTTAGCCCTGCGCCCCAAAGTCCTCATTCTCGACGAACCTTTCGGCGCTCTCGATCCCATCACCAGGGAAGAACTGCAAGAAGAACTGCTACAAATCTGGGCCGATCACAAAGTCACCGTACTCATGATTACCCATGATATCGACGAAGCCCTCTTCCTGGGCGATCGCCTGGTCATGATGACGAACGGCCCGGCCGCCCGCATTGGTGAAATCCTCGACTTACCCTTCCCTCGGCCGCGCGATCGCACCCGACTCATGGAACAGCCAGAATACTACGAGCTACGCAACGAAGCCCTAGACTTCCTCTATCGTCGTTACGCCCACGACGACACCTAAAGCCCAGAAGAATCCTTTACGCCTCTGGATGAAATGGTCCCCACCCCCGTTTCTGAGGCACTTCTTGGCGGCTGGGGAATAATACGTTTGCGTCAGATTGTAACAGTTTCAGATATTCAAATCTGATACATTTACGCGACATTTATCCGGCTATTGCCTGACAATGCGACGATAGCACTATTACCCGTTAAGGTAACAGAGGCGGTATCCCGCAAAGCTTTTA
>NZ_JARPLC010000215.1:0-4247 GCF_032350395.1 Limnospira sp. PMC 289.06 | reverse complement strand
TCCAATTCCCTAGGTCGGGGTTTTTATTGGTGAAAGTTTGGGAATAAGATAGAAAGGTATGAAAAGAACTTGACCCTCATATTCTCCAGGTTCGCTGCAACAAATAAATAGTTCTAAGTCATCAATGATCTTGCCAATGGGGGCTCTCGCTATCACTTAAACAACTCCTGGCATAGGTAATCCTTGATTGACGCGATCGCAAGCATACATCGTAATAGTGGCTACATCATGACTCAGCAAGATACGTCCCTCGTTCGCCGCCCATTCCAATATAACTGGATCATCTGTATTCCTTAACCCTACGTCTTGAACACGAATTACATCCACAGTAGGCAAGCGTCTCATTAGACCACGCAATATAGCCCCGTTAAAATTTTCGTCAGTAAGAAGGCGCATTTTGTTCCAATTATTTTTGTGACTGACGAGTAAGCAAGCGCTGTCTGAGATCGACTAGGTTGTGTTTTTGGGTAAGTTGTTGTCTGAGTTGTTCAGCTTTTTGATTACGTTGCTCTAAATAACTGTCAATTTCCTGACGATGGTTTAGATAATAAGCAATCGTACTGTATATGTCTTCTAAACTCAGAACTGAAAATTGAATAGCGATTTCTTCAGGAGTCGAGCCATTGTGGTAAGTAGCAAGTAGACTATCCAGAGTCACTCTGCTTGAACCTATGCGGATACCTCCGGCTTCATCCCAACGTAGAGGAGGAGAGGTGGCTGGGAATTTTCCTGGGGCGCTCATTGGGGACATATTGCACCTAAGTTGAAGTCTACACAAACATTGTAGCAAGAAGCATAGTGTATTGCCTGAAAGCAACTATGTTAAAAAGGGGTTCAGCCTTTTTTAAAGGTGGATGTTATACAGAATCAAGGGGATATGCACCTTAGCCTCAAAAAGCTACAAGCCTTTACTGCCAGGAGTTACTGTTTTTAATCACTCTGGGCAAAGAATCGCCGGATGAAGGTTTCCATCTGCTCCGACTGAAAGGGTAAATTCCGATATACATCAAACCCGGAAAAGGCATTTTTATCGGATTCCCAAACATTCACCCGACAAGAGACGATCGCCCTTGCTAACCCCACCCACCCGGTTAAGAACTGGGACACATGGATCCGTTCAATCCGGGCTACCATTTCATCCAACCCATCCATCAATAACCAGAGATTCTCTTTATGGTCTTGGACAGAAGCGATACGGCTACCGCCACGCTCCGTGATCGCTCCTTGAACTCTCGCCGACTTCAGCCAGTTTTCCAGATAATCTACTAGGGTCGGTTGGGTAAATTGTGCCAAGTCAACCCAAATGGGGATGCCCAGATTTTCTGCCAATATCCAATCAGCGATCGCCTGTAACCGTGTGGTTTTTCCTGACCCCGGTTCACCAATAACGGCAATCCGTCGCCCCTGACTTTGGGGAGTTTTTCCCTGTCGCAAAACCTGATTAAAAAACTCATCCTCACTGATAGGAGTCATTCTCTCTTCTTCCCGTTCCCACTGTTCTCGGTTTTCCAGACTTAGCCCCGGTTTCCGTTCCTTAGTTGGGTATAGATCCACCAATGCCAACGGCACATAAATCTCCACCCGCTTAAATGCCGGATTAGCCGTTAAGAATACCTGTCGGTTAGGCAGCATTAACTCGGCAATGGCTCGCCATTCTGCTAAGGAAAGATGGGGGTTAGCCGCATCAAAATGCGATCGAATTTCCTCCACCAAACTTTCGAGGGTTCTTTCCAGTCCTTGCAACAACTGAGTTATCTGGGTTTCCATCACCCCGAACCGTTGACAGACTTCCGCAAAACCGGACTCAATTGTGCCGGAAATCTCCCTAAAAAATGCCTGCTGCTGGGTGAGGTTTCTCCTTTTACAGGCTGCCATATTGAGGCGGATAAAAATATCGCCCCATGCGGTGACGGTGAGGTTCCCTTGTTGGGTGAGTTGGTATTCTTGGGGGGTAAGGAATTGGTCGAGTTTGGCTTCTCGCAGGTCGGGGTAACGTTGTTTGGCTAGTTCCTGTTGGGCGTTCGCAACCCAGTTATCCTTGGCTTGGGCGGCGATTTTTTCGAGATATTCGCGGGTTTTGCCCCGCTGTTGTTTGGCTGCGAGGGTGATAACGGCGGCGTTCGCGTAGCGTCTCGTAGAGAATCGCTTTCCCGACTGCTTTGGTTAAATCCTGATTTTCTAGGGAAACTCTCCCCTCTCGTGCATCGATTAAAGCATCAACAGCATTAGCCGTATTCCCCGCCGCCACATTCCCTAACGCCGTGGCTAAGATGTTTCCCCAGACCATCCCTTCTGCGGCGATACGGGGGGGGAACGCCAAGCTACCCAGGACGCACCCGCTACCGATGGTTAATTTTACGATAGTGTCGCGCTCGAACTTCATATTGATGCCTGGAACATTAGGGATTATTCTAACACCCAGGAAGTTACACGGTTTGAGGCTGCTTTGGTGGGGGTGGCGGGTGGAGATATGGGTGATCGCACTGGAGTCATCCATCTTGTACACTAAACCGCATTAGACGATGGCTCAAACACAACCTCTTCGTAAAACTCCTCTATCGGCACACTTAATCCAATACTTTTTAGCTCGACAACATCGCCGGGTCGATAGCTCAGAATTAACCAATCCCCCGCCTCGTTTTGGTGATACATATCGATCGCCATCTCCTCGGAACTAGCTAACACATAATCCACCAAATTCGGATTGCGGCGGTACATTTCAAACTTCTTGCCCCGGTCATAAGCCTCGGTGCTGGGGGATAAAACCTCGACAATTAGACAGGGATAGGTAATGTATTGGGCGCTAGAATTGTCTCTCGGATCGCAGGCAACACTCAGATCTCGATAGATATAGTTGTCAGTGTTGAGAACATTTACGCGACAATCAGAATTGTAGGTTTTACAACCACTGCCTCGGAGATGAGGCTTGATAATCGCTAAAAAGTTACCAGCCACATCACTATGATTTCTGGTACCACCCGTCATCGCATACACGCGACCATCGATTAACTGATGCTTTTCGAGTTGTTGCTCCTCCCAAGTAAAATACTCCTCCGGCGTAAAGTAGCGCCCTTGTTCTTTGGCTGCGATCATAACTATTTCTTAGCTCATAACAACAGTGAATCATTGCCCTACTCGAAGACAACCTCTTCGTAAAATTCCTCTATCGCCACACTTAATCCAATACTTTTTAGCTCGACAACATCGCCCGGTCGATAGCTCAGAATTAACCAATCCCCCGCCTCGTTTTGGTGATACATATCGATCGCAATCTCCTCCGAACTGGCTAATACATAATCCACCAAATTCTGATTTTGGCGGTACATTTCAAACTTCTTGCCCCGGTCATAAGCCTCAGTGCTGGGGGATAAAACCTCGACAATTAGACAGGGATAGGTAATGTATTGTGTATGCTCACGATCACGATCGTCACAAGTCACACTCAAATCAGGATAAGTATAGTTAGAGGTATCAAGAATATTGACCTTTAGATCCGAATTAAAAACTCGACATCGACTTCCCCGCAAGTGCGCTTTGATGAGGCTGACGATATTAATTTTGATCGCACTATGATTTTGCGTGCCACCCGTCATCGCATACACGCGACCATCGATTAACTCATGCTTTTCGAGTTGTTGCTCCTCCCAAGCAAAATACTCCTCCGGCGTAAAGTACGGCCCTTTTTCTTTGGCTGCAATCATAGCTATCTCCTAGTTGAAAAAGACGAACACTAACTCAAACCTGAAAACCTAATCCTCGCCAATTCTCCCGAATTGCCGCCAGAGGCGGTGCCGACTCCTTCAGCTTGCCAATGGTCGGCTGCTTGGCGTTGGCTTGCCGCTGATTGGACAAAAGGCGATCGTTTACCTTTGTAGCAAAATACCAAGAAATCCGGTTTCTGGGTCTAGTTCTATATTAAGCATGAATCCCGAAGTTATCGTTGGGCAGGAGAAAAGCGATTCAAACTCCCGTCTATACAATAATTTTTGGACTCATTCTTGACCTAATCCTTAAACCGATTTAAGTTGGCGAGTCGCTATATGGAGAGAAAATCCGGGTCTCTTTCTAGGTATTGCGGCAGTCGCCACGAGCGCGAGGGGTTGGGGGACAACCACCGTAACGGAGGGATAGCTAAACGGGGGGGGTGATATGGTGCTATAATTTTGTCAAACGTGCGAGACGTTCAGGCATGAAATAAGGTTGAAATACCTGAAATAACCGCCTGGTGGGGACTTCAACCCCTTGGT
>NZ_JARPLC010000214.1:0-4291 GCF_032350395.1 Limnospira sp. PMC 289.06 | reverse complement strand
TTAGTTCCCTAAGCGTCGGGACATATAAACAGTTATGAGGATGGTCAGGAGTGCGCTCCTTATATCCAAACTCAGGGCTGGAATCCTCACCGGCTAGTGATTTCTGGCATTTAAGCCCTATTTCATACCCGAACGTCTCGCACCATTCGCTTACATTTGTCACTACTGATTATCTCGACCAGATATTCAGAGCCTAAGAGGGATTACAACCTTCCGTTTATATGGGCATTCCATCTGTAGATTTGTCCTCTCCACCGGGGTACTTTTAAAGGTCTTTGTAGGTAGTGAACAAAGCCCCCTACTTTTCCCCTTGCTCTTTTGAGCGTAGCGTATCAACCTATTTCGCTACTCCATTTTTACGATGGTTCAGGCCAGACATTCGGTTTCCCTAATCATGGATGGTTGGCAGTGGTCTCACTTCTGGTGTTGGGTTACACCTCGGATCCCTCCGTACCCCGCTTCAATCTGACGGGTTATGATTCCTGAAATCGGGGGTGGCTATCGCCGTTTCCCTCAACTCTGTTTCGTTACGCTTCCGTTATGTTAAGAATTGTTACGATTTGTTACAGAGTATGTTGACCTTGGGTTCCCTGCCTTGATTTGGTATCGTATGATACTAATCGTTGGGACATATAAACAGTTATGGGGTGGTCAGAAGCGAGCTTCTTGTATTCACCCAAGGGGCTGAAACCCCCACCAGGCGGTTATTTAGGGTATCACAATCCTATTTTATGCCTGAACGTTTCGCACCCGATAATTAATTGATAACAGAAAGCCCCCTAAAAAGTGCGTTCTACCCTCAGTGTTTGACCCGGTGTAAGTTTCTTAATTTCCTCAGTTAAATCTAACCAGGGTTGTAGTTGTCCCGGTTGAAATGTGCGACTCATGACCACATAAATAGAGGTTTGGGAAGCCCCAATTCCTGCACTAATTACACCCTGCCAAGAAGAGGCGGTAATTTCATCTGTCACCAGCCATTGATTATCTTGCCAGAGTAATTTTCGCCGAAAGTGAAACGGTGCATCCTGCTTGCCTGTTATTAACATTTTTTGCAGCATTTTCCGAATTAAGTTGGGAAAAAACCGCCCAAAAGTTAACATGACTACCCGTAACAGGATTAATTTTAAGGGTGACATTTGGGTTTGTTTCGCCCATCCTAACGGCCCTTCGATAGTGATTTCGTCCTGTTCTACTTTGACCTGGTAAGGTTCGATTAGGTGACTGACGGCATTTTTTAAATTTTTCCCCTTGCTAATTTGCAGGGATATTTGAGTGTCAGAAATTACTAATTTATTGTTCCTAAATATCTTGAAAACTCCGCCTTTATTTAAGCCCATATATAACTCAATCCCGGGACGACGTTTGATTAAAATTTGGGCTTCTTTTAACCAAAGACTAGCCACATCCCGGGGCAGAGGCTGAGGTCGATCGCTCACGAAATCTTGCCAAGCCAGCAGATAATTCCAGGCATGATGCCCAATAATATGATCATCAGCATAGCAAGGACCCAAGCCATTTTTTAGACCCTGTAAAAACTGGTCATTAATCCGCAGGGCTTCTGGTAGCCACTTCCCCGCTAACTCAAAACCATGGGGAAAGAAATTATAAGTGTTGCGGCAGCCATATTCCCCGCCATAAGTGCCATCAGGGTGGATGAAATGGGACGCTAATTCTACACCTTTGGCGATCGCATTTTTCACCCGGTCATCAGGTTTAAGGCGGTCCAATTCTGCCAAACAGGAAAGGGTGAGAGTATGATATCCGGGGTCGCAACCCTCATACTCCCGAAACCATCCCTCTTCAGTTTGCCAACTTAAAAGGCGATCGAGTCTCGTCCCTTGTATGCGCCGCCATTTAGAAGTTTGCAGCAGGTTTCCCAACCTTTCCAAGGCTAGAATAATTAACGCCTCATGGTTCGCCAGTTGACCACTTTCGTAGTGGTTAGCCAACCAGTTCGCCCGTCGTTCAAAAAACCTCAGCGCCTCATAATCAACTAACCCCAATAGTCGATAACTTTCCACACAAGCCAGCAAAGAAAACGCCGAAGCCCCCGCCGCCCTTTCATAGGGGAAATAGTCATCACTAGAACCGTCTGCATGGGCGCTGCGCGCTGCAAAAGCTATCCCCGCTTGTACCCATTCCTTGATAGCGGGGTGTTGGTAATAGGAATTATCGGGAACATTGACTTCGTGGGCTAAAGCCATGGGCCAGACAAACTCCTGGGCCATACCACTGGGGAAGTCGATAATTTTATAATGCCAGAAGTTTCGGTCAAAACACCCATAGGTCGGACTGTGGGGGTTCCGATCTAGCAAGGTGAGAATTTTAGGAATTTGCCCTAGGGCTTCGATCGCAAATATATCTCTACTCACTTTGGGGTGGCTGAATTAATATGAAACCACATTCTAACTCGAAGTAATCCATCATCAATAATCAATAACTAATTCTATCACGCCTCCCTCTCCCCGGATATTTTGGGGGGTTGACAAACACTGCTCAATTGTGATATTCTGTAAGCAAAAAAAATAATTTTTATATAGCCACTTTTTTTAAAATTGTCAGTATTCCAATTATATAAAATGGTAGCAGAAACTTACCCAAAAATCAACCCACCCCCCCACAAAAAAAATTTTTGTAACATTTATTAACTTTTTATTGCAAAAGTTAACATAATCTGGGAGAGTCCCGGATGGTTGGGAACTCTCCCCCAGATGATGGATAATTCATCAAGCGACGCGCAGGCGTTCAAAGCCGTGTAAGATAGGGGGGCGAGCCTTATCAGAAGTCACTCTATACAGGCGGGAAATTTCGGCGCTATTATATACTCGGAACTCGCTTTCTACAGTAGCCCTGTGGGTACGGATAGCTTGATTCAAGACTAGGGAACCTTCGGGGTCGGATACTGACCGATGGAAGGTTCCTGGGGGAATCCGCAAAATGTGTCGATTAGCGTCTAGTCGGACAATATGATAGGGACATTCCCAAGCGAAATTAACTAGATAGAAAGTACGACCCCCGGAAACAGCCAGTAGGTTATCTTCTTGGTTGGAGTGTAGATAGAACTGCCAGTAGCCATCCTCCGTGTTGTTGGGACTGGTAGCTGGTCCTTCGTGAAAAACCAGATCCCTAGCATTAGAGTTGGGGATGGTGATATCGAAAAAACGCACGCTAGGGGTATCACGGAACTTATGGAAGGGCAGTAACTCGAACATAAATGATTAGAGTAGCGATTAAATTTTTCAGTTCTCCCATAGCTTAATGATCTGATTCGGTATCATGCAAAACTCATTAAGCATAATTTCCATGCGTAAACTGGATGGATGATTGTTAATGACGATGGTCTCCGGTTCGGTTAATTGTTATGAATTTGTTTCATGTGCGGGTGTTAATGGCTGTGGTCGCCAAGGGTAGCTTTTCTGAGGCGGCGCTGGATTTGAATATTTCCCAATCCTCGGTGAGTAGGGCGATCGCATCTTTAGAAAATGAGTTAGGGATTCCCCTATTGTGTAGGGGGCGCTTTGGAGCGCATTTAACCCCCATTGGTGAAAAAGTCCTAGGTCACGCCCAGAAAATCCTGGAACTGCGGGAGACTATCGACCACGAGGTGAATTTGGAAAAGGGGTTACAGGGGTCTAAGGTGCGGGTGGCTTCTTTTCGCAGTGCGGCTACCCATATTTTGCCGCCGAAAGTGGCTGAGTTTCGCAGTCGTTTTCCTAATGTAGAGGTGAAAATTACCGAGACTGATCCGGTGGGGGTGGAACAGGCTTTGCGGATGGGTCAGGTGGATATTGGTTTAGTTCCTTTACCGCGATCTGAAGAGTTTGATACTTGGGAAATTGCCCGGGATGAGTATGTAGTATTATTGCCCAATTCTAAGCAACCAATTACCCAAAATTTAACCTGGGAAGAGTTGTCAGCTCATGCTTTTATATTGTACAATTATGCTGAGTGTACTTCGGCGGTGCGAGAACATTGGGCTAGGTGGGGACAGACCCTAAAAATTGCCTATGAGATTAAGGAAGATTCTACTATTGTTAGTATGGTGGCTCAAGGTTTAGGGGCCGCAATTCTGCCCCGGTTGGCGGCGCTACCTATTCCTAAGTCGGTGAAAGTGCGATCGCTTCCAGTACCCTTAGAAAGGGCGATCGGCGCGGCTATTCTTAGTAATGGTCTGCATCCTCCGGCGGTTTTCGCCTTCCTCGATGTATTACGTTAGAGACCTGCTCAATTGGTCGGTCTGTATCCGTCAGAACGCATAACTATAAACCCTTATCCTGATAGCGATAGCGGG
>NZ_JARPLC010000213.1:0-4394 GCF_032350395.1 Limnospira sp. PMC 289.06 | reverse complement strand
CTATCCCGATGGTCGTCGTTTTTTGACCTCTGTAGAGTTACACCAACAAGCCCAAGAGTCCGAACAACGGGCGCGGCAGTTGGAAGAAGAATTGGCGGCGGAAAAAGTGCGATCGCAACGTCTCGCCGAACAGCTAAAACGCTTAGGCATTGACCCTGATTCACAGGTATAAACTATAAGCCTGGTAGGGTGCGTCAGAGCGAATACATCAGGTCAATAATCATCTTCTCGACTGACGCACCATCACTGACGCACTGCACATTTCTAATCTAAAGAAAAGCCGATAGATGGGCGCGGGTACGTTGTCCCCAAAACCGATAATTATTCATCATCATCTGATGCCAACTCCGACTGTTGCTGAGACTCTTCTAGGGCGATAATTTCTCGTAATAACTGTTCCTCTTCTTCCTCGAAATCTTCCTCTGAAATATCGCCCATATCATAGGCTAATTGAAGAGCCAAAAGACGCTTATTTAAATTTTCTTTATCGTCTAGTTCAGCATCAGCGCGTTCTAAGATTTGTTCACCTATCCATACAATACCATCCAGGGGAGCGGTCAGAGGGGCGAGTAATAATCGTAAAACCATAGATTTATCCTCTCATTAATCAAGTTGTGTGAAATTATAGGGGGCTGTAAAATTATTATAGCGAATCCTCAGCCGTTTGGGAAAGTAATTGTCGATTTCCTCCACCTTCTGACTAAACTTTTCTTCACTATTCCAAGGAATTAAATAGGCGGCGTTATAAATCATTAAATCCGTCATCGATTCATTTTCTACATAATCTAAAGCTAGGGGAATTAAGCAATCTTGAAAAGCGGTGATAATCTCATTTTCGCGGTCTAAAATGTTTGACTCTATCTCCCGACCAATAGCAATCACTTCATCCATACTGAGGGGTTGACCTTCCAGGCGATCGCGTCTTTCTCTCAGGTCTTGATTTTCCTCCATTAAAGCATTAAGTTCAGCGGTTTGATTCCAAAAAACCTTCACCCCCACCTCGCGATTACCCTCCAACTTAACGAACAGTTCTTTCAGTCTTTCATGATAAGGATTAACTAACTGTTTAGCTACCGCATCCCAATCAGAAACAATCAAGCCAAATTGCAAAGGTAGTATCGTCCTATATCCCTCCTGCATCATGGCTTCTAACACCTTTTCATGACCTAGCAAATTCCTACGGCTGGCTAAATACCGTTCCTGTTGCGCCTCGGAATACAGAAAAATAAACCCATCAATTTCATGAGTATAAACTGGCTGATTATCTAAGCCTTGCAAATGCCAAGACTTCAGCTTAGTTTTAGGTAAAATTCCGTATAAATACAGACTGTAACTCATATTAGTCACTCATCAAAAAGTAATTATCAGCAGTCTAGCACCTATCACTAGCCCCCCACAACCCAAAACTTGCCCATGGGATAAATTTGGGTAATCCCTAGGCTATAATAGAGGCTTTGATGTTAGCACCAATCTCAGCTTGGCATGAATCAGGTTAATTTGGGCTAAACCCAGATCAACACTTCCCTCTACTACTATACCCGTATTCAGAAGGCGATCGAGAAGTTCCAAGATCGAGGGATTTCCCAAGGACACCCCTGGGTAATAGCCACCGGACTTAGGGAGAAGGGAACCCAACTCCGACAGTTCGATATTCAAGTCTGCTGGGTCGATATCAAAAATTTCGCAGAGGTCCAACACCTGCGCCTCCAATTTACGCAGACTTTCGGCCGCGCGGTCAAGTTCTTCATCTGTTAGGGTATCAGCTTCCATGCGCCGGATAACTTGCGCTTCCATCAGCTGGCGGATTAATTCAACCACGGTAAGGAGTAGGGGGGCTAAACCTGCATCCTTACCAGATGATTTGGGAACCAAGGCTGTTTCTTCTGGACTTGACACTTGTGATTCTCATTAAGGTTCGGCTTGCTGTCAATCCTAGCAGATAGGAGATACTATCCGCAATACATAGCTAGGCCAATTATGCCCAAATTTATCTGATGTTCACAGTCTCAGTGCCACCAGATCATAATTTGACCACTAACTACTATGGTATTATGGTGATCGTGCGTCATATTTAGGTTGAAATATTTTCATAAGTGGCTGTATAAGTTACTTAGCAATTTATACGCCCTAAATATATATTGGTGTTTTCCAAATCGTAACCATGACAATTTACACTCCAGACTGGGTAAAACATTCGGTATTTTATCAAATTTTTCCTGACCGTTTTGCCAAAAACCAATTACCTCGACCCTCAGTTATTAGTCATCCTAAGTGGGAAGATTGGCAAAAACCACCCACTTTACAGGGATATAAAGGCGGTAACTTGTGGGGAGTCATTGAAAAACTAGACTATCTACAAGACTTGGGGATTAATGCTATTTATTTTACTCCCGTATTTCAATCAGCCAGTAACCATCGCTACCATACCCATGACTATTATCAAGTTGACCCGATTTTAGGCGGTAATCAAGCCCTACGAGAATTGATAGATGCTGCCCATAGTCGCCATCTTAAAATCGTCCTAGATGGGGTTTTTAACCATGCTAGTCGAGGCTTTTTCTTCTTTAATGATATCCTGGAAAACGGCCCTAATTCTCCCTGGTTGGACTGGTTTACTGTCGAAAACTGGCCTGTGTCCGCCTATGATGGTAGTCAAGCGTCTACATAGCCTACAACCCCTATTCTACCGTTACTTAGGTGTTACTCAAAACCATAGCAGAGTAACAAGTGAGTAAAAAATGAGTAACGCTACTGATACCCCTACTGTAGGGGGAAAGGGTAACTATAATGAGAGTTACGCTAGATTCTTGAAAGCCTATCAAGACTTTAAAGGGGAATGTCCCAAAGGAGTGACACTCAAACTACAAAAGTCCGGGGCTAGGTACAACCTACTATTGCAGTTTAAGCAACCACCTACCGGGAAACGGCTACCCAAAACGGCTAACCTTGAATGTACACCTCAAGGGGTGATAGACGGCGTTAAGAAAGCTAAGTTGGTATCTGAAGCCCTGGGAACTATCACTAGCGCTAGTGAATTTTGGGATTGGTACGATAAAACCATCCTAGGGAAAAATCAGATTGAGAATAATCTGATAACCTACCGGGACATCTTTAAACAAATTGAGAATGAGTATTTTGCGGGGTACAACCGCAACACAGGAAGGAAACGTTCCCGCGATATCGCTAGCGACTTAGCATCTTACGAGTCTACTAAAGGGACATATTTCAAGTTGTTTCCTAATTGGGATGAATATCCTAGCTGGGAGAGTTTCAAGGCTATGCTATATATTCCCTTGCAGAATGGAGAACAATTAGTAGGCTCCAAAACCTTCAAGGAACGTTACTACATCTTAAAAGCCATAGCTGAGAAATCACCTAACAAAGAACACTTGCTTAAACAGCTTGAGCCTATTAACGCCAAACAAACGCAATTCAAAAAGAAACAGCGTATAAGCATTGATGCCTTTAAGGATTGGTGGTATAGCGCCAAACAAGAAGCCTATACTGTTAAAAGCCCTCAACATCAATCATCTCGACATAACTGGTTATGGGTGACTGGTATGGCAGTAATGTACGGGTTAAGACCTACCGAGATAGCCGCCGCAGTTAATCTAACTAAGCCATTTGTAACGGATGATGGTATCACTATCAAAGCACTGTCAGACCCCGATAATCAAGACAATTACTTGGTGCTAGGTGACTATGTTTACTTTACTGACGCAGAAGGTCGGAAAGTGAGTATCAAAACAGGGGGAAGGATTGTTGCACCAATACCTAGCCCTGAAATGTTTGATTTCCTGGAATTGAAACAGCCGTTGTTACCAGAATATAGTCCCAGAAAAGGCAGTAAACCCAAAAGCATAATCGGAGGGTTTGACGCAACGTTTAGTCAACGACTTCAATTCATGAAATGCCCGGTAACCCAAAAATATGCTTTTCGTAGGCTGTACAACCTGTTAGGTGAAAAGTATGGACTACCTATTGAGTTGAGAGCGAGACTTATGGGTCATAGCGCAATCATTAATCAAGGTAAATACAAGACAGAAGGCATTGATGCAACCCTAGAAGTTCTCAAAGGAGGTTCTAAGTTGCCTATACCGTTAGATGTAGCCATAGAACGGTTAACAGCCTTAGGATTTGATGTTGACACTCCAGAAGCTAAGGCATTTCTCGGAGTTATCTATCAGATAGATTAATCTAATCGTCAACCTTTCATAAATTAACACCCCTAGATTAAACCCCTAGGGGTTATTTTATGGCTACAGATTGATGGATCCTGCTATGGTTTTGAGTAACACCTAAGTAACGGTAGAATAGGGGTTGTAGGCTATGTAGACGCTTGACTACCATCCAGAACCATTTAACTTAAACCCTTATCCTGACAGCGATAGCGG
>NZ_JARPLC010000212.1:0-4432 GCF_032350395.1 Limnospira sp. PMC 289.06 | reverse complement strand
CCCGCTATCGCTGTCAGGATAAAGGTTTATAGTTAACGCTACTCGACGGAAATTAACCGTCGGCGGGGGGAGTGCGATCGCCCTTCTCAGATTCCCTTGACCAATTTTCGGGGCATAGAAATTCGCCATTTTGCCGCAGAAATTGCCCGGTTAGCCTTGATTATTGCCGAGTATCAGTGTGATGTGTTGCATCGGGGGCCGATGTTGGCGTTGGCGGATTTTTTGCCCTTGAAGGCTGATAATTGGATTACTTGCGGCAATAATGCCTTGCGGTTGGATTGGTTGAGTCTTTGTCCGCCCACGGGAACGGGGGTAAAGGTGCAGCGGGAAGATTTGGATTTGTGGGGGGAAACGCGAGATCAGGCAGAAATTGAGTTTGAGAATGAGGGGGGAGAAACTTATATTTGTGGGAATCCGCCTTATTTGGGTTCGACTTGGCAATCGTCGGAACAAAAGGACGATTTAAAACAAATTTTTGATAGTCGGACAAAAAATTGGAAGTCTTTGGATTATGTGGCGGGTTGGTTTATGAAGGCGGCAGATTATGGCACGCCAACCAATGCGGCGGCGGCTTTTGTTTCTACTAATTCCATTTGTCAGGGTGAACAAGTTCCTGTTCTCTGGCCGCTTATTTTTGAAACTGGAAATTTGATCATATTTGCTCATACATCCTTCAAGTGGGCAAATCTTGCGAGCCATAATGCTGGGGTGACGGTGGCTATCATAGGAATTGGGGCTGATTCAAAACATCATAATATAGTTTTTTCAGAAGATGAAACTGGACAAATAGTTGCCAAGGCAGGTAGTAATATAAATGCGTAGCTTGTTCATGGTCCTAATTTAATTATTGAAAAGGTTAGTCGCTCACCTGAAGATAGGGCTTTGATGGTATGGGGAAATAAACCAACAGACAATGGAAACTTTTTTTTAGATACCTATCAGGTGAAGGATTTGTTCGATCATTCGCCCCAGGCAATAAGCTACATTCGGCCTTATTTCGGATCCGCAGAGTTTATCAGAGGTCTTAATAGATATTGTTTGTGGATTGAGGACTCAGAAGCTGAAGAAGCTTATAAAATTCCAGAAATAGCTAAACGAATTGATGCTATTCGAGAATTTCGTAGTAATAGTAAAGCAGCAGAAACTAGACCAGCCGCAGATTATCCTCATCGATTTAGGCAAATTCAAGGGATTTGTGATCGATCTGCATTTATTGTTCCACGTGTTAGCTCTGAGCGCCGAGAGTATCTTCCTATTGGTCTTTTACCAGAACGATCATTGGTCGGTGATAGTGCCTTCGCTCTCTACGATGCGCCACTGTGGAACATGGCGCTAATCGCCTCACGCCTTCACTTGGTCTGGATCGCCACCGTCTGCGGCAAACTCGAAACCCGATATCGCTACTCCAACACCCTAGACTGGAACACCTTCCCCGTCCCCACCCTCACGGAACAAAACAAAGCCGACCTGACTCGCTGCGCGGAAGATATTTTATTAGCCCGCGAGCATTATTTCCCCGCTACTATTGCGGATATGTACGACCCAAAACGCATGGATAGCGAATTTCCCCTAGTCCGGGAAGCCCACGATCACAACGATGAAATTATCGAGCGAATTTACATCGGTCGTCGCTTCAAAAACGACACCGAACGCCTAGAAAAACTGTTTGATTTATATACAAAAATGACCAGCCAACCCACCCCAGCCCAAAAGTCGGCGAAACCGAAAACCAAGTCATAAAGCGATCGGGCATAATAGAACAAATCCAACCCAATCCAACCAACTGACTTCCTAAAAACTATGACAGCCGCCGAAAAACTCAATCAACTGATTCAAACCCTTCCAGAAAACCAAATCCCAGAAGTCCTGGACTTCGCCGAATTTCTCCAGCAAAAACAACTCACCTCCATTCAGCCTATTCCCTCTGGCACTCTGACTGGACTCCGAGGCATCGCCAAACGTCCCGAACCCGCCCCCAGTGATGATGAACTGCAAGTGCAACCCAACATCAACCGTAGGTTGGGTGCAACCCAACATCAACCGTAGGTTGGGTGCAACCCAACATCAACCGTAGGTTAGGTGCAACCCAACATCAACCGTAGGTTAGGTGCAACCCAACATCAAAGGTAGGTTAGGTGCAACCCAACATCAACCGTAGTATGTAGGCGAGATTCCCCGGTGGTCGCCGTGATCCCTCGCTTGTACCCCCGCGCCCCTACTGTTGCCTGGTTCATGGGAAACAGTATGATTAACAAACAGCAAACACTTGACTTTGTGCGACAATGTGGAGATAATAATAGGGGTGAGTTTGAAAGCGATCGCGATGGAAATCCAACGGGTCATCCTCACAAATTTTGGGCTATTTAAAAATCTGGAAATTTCCTTAGCACCCACCCAGCAAAACCCCAGCAATATCACCGTATTCGTGGGCAAAAATGGCGCGGGCAAATCCTCCATTCTCACCGCTTTAGCCACCTCTCTTAGCTGGTTCACTGCTCGTTTACGCACGGAAAAAGGCAGTGGCAACCCTATCCCAGAAAATTCTATACTTAATTCCGCTAATTTTGCCAGCATTGAAATCGAGGCTTATGATAATAATCATCCCTCAGAAAATGCCGACATCAGCCAGATTAATCATCAGTTTAAATGGACTTTAGCCAAAGCCGAAAAAGGGCGAAAATCCCCATATAATAGTAACCTAAACGACTGCACTCGTTTGGCTAATATTTATCGTGATGACCTCAGCGATAATGACCAAACAAGCCTACCTCTAATTGCCTTTTATCCGGTGGAGCGCGTAGTGCTGGATATACCCCTAAAAATTAGGACTAAGCACAGCTTTAAGCAATTAGATGGCTACGATAACGCCTTAAATCAGGGTGTAGACTTTCGCCGTTTTTTTGAATGGTTTAGAGAACGAGAAGATACTGAGAATGAATCAGCAATTCCTCAAGACTTTTGGAACGAAATCAGACCTCTATTACAAACCGATTCAACGGTATGGCAACAATTGCAGCAACTAAATGCCTCCGCTAAAGATAGGCAATTAACGGCAGTTCGCACCGCCATTAGCCGATTTATGCCGGATCTGGACAACCTGAGAGTCCGTCGCAAACCTCGTCTCTATATGGCGATCGACAAAAACGGTGAAACCCTAAATGCCGCCCAACTTTCACAAGGCGAAAAATCTCTGATGGCTCTAGTTGGTGATATTGCTCGCCGTCTAGCTATGCTGAACCCCGCCCTAGAAAATCCTTGAACAGGTGATGGTATCGTTTTGATTGATGAAGTCGATTTGCATTTACATCCCTCGTGGCAGCGTAGTTTTTGCGATCGCCTGATCGACACTTTTCCTAACTGTCAATTTGTGCTAACAACCCATTCACCTCTTATCATCAGCGACTGTCAAAATATCTTGGTTTACACCTTAAACAATGGTGAATTGCAACAATTGCCTTCCCAGTATGGGCAAGATGCTAATACGGTTTTACTAGATGTCATGGATACCAGTATCCGTAATGAGACCATTGATACTGAACTGAACAATCTGCTAGATGCCATACAAAACGCCAACCTAACCGAGGCTGAACAATTGCTTTCACAATTAACTGAGAAATTGCACGCCAATCATTTAGAATTGATGAAAGCCAAACTCCTGATCAATAAACAAAAATCACGTCATGCGAAAGATTCATAAAGGCTCGGAGCCACCTAATTTGACAGCATGGAAAAAGAAAAATCCTCATAGACGATATAGCCAGTTACCTGAAGATATGAGACGAGTTATTCGGGAATATGCTCTGAAAGAAAAATTCTATATTTGTGCTTATTGCTGTCAGAGAATAGAAGATATTAATAATTGCCATAATGAGCATATAGAAGCTCAAAATTTGAATCCTAACCGCACCCTCGATTTTTCAAATATTGTCGCCAGTTGTAATACCTCTAATCAATGTGGCAAGGCTCATGAATCTAAGCCCTTACCCTTAACTCCCCTGATGGAAGAATGCGAAACAGAACTTAGGTTTAAAATTAGTGGTCGGGTAGAAGGTTTGAGCGATCGCGCTAAGGATACGATTCAAGTGTTAAACCTGGGCGATGATGAAAAAAATAACCGTGCCTTAATCGAGAAGCGTAAACAATTATCCGATACCTTGTTATGGAAAAGCGGTATAGATCCCAATCAAGGCTTGGAGGATGAAGAATTGCTAGAGATGTTAATCAGGGATCTATCACAACCTAACGAGGATAAGATGGACTCTTTTGCTCCAGTGCTGATTAATATTTTGCAAAATTGGCTGTCATCTTAACAGGAAGATTGGGGAAAGGTCTACTCAGCAGAACCCAACATCAACCGTAGGTTAGGTGGTAGGTTGTGTGCAACCCAACATCAACCGTAGGTTGTGTGCAACCCAACATCAACCGTAGGTTG
>NZ_JARPLC010000211.1:0-4449 GCF_032350395.1 Limnospira sp. PMC 289.06 | reverse complement strand
TATTCATCCCCTCCCTGCAAGCGAGGAAGGGGAATTCCGCCACATTTTGTTAAAAATTGTCAAAATTGGAGTGCGGGTCTGGGTGTGGCCAAAGCTAACGAATTATATCCCAATCCCGTATCCGCCAAGGACCCTGATCTCGGACGAGTTGATATCGAACTTGTAGGGTGCTATCCTCAGACCTCTCCATTTGATTACCTTGATAGAATTGGGTAACTTCCCGCACCTGAGCATCAACAGTACCTTGATTGGGATTATTCTCATTGACATCAACACTCTGGACCCTAACTTCATGCTGAAAACGCCTGTGGGAATTTTCCTGCCTTAATGACTCGGAAAGCCCCATCCACCGAGCCAGGGAAGGCTCAACCAAAATTTCCCTTAATCCTTGAGTTTGATGTTCAGGACCTAGAGCGGCAGATTTAGCAGTCAACCACTGATTAACTACCTGTTGGGCTACAGTGGGGTCCAGGTCAGCCGCTAGGGGGTTGTCTGGTTCGGGTTCAGGAATAGCGATCGGAGAATTATCAAGGCGGATTTCTGGCCCATCGGCTGTCAATCTCGGTCCACCCATTCCCTCTAGGGCATTACCAATCCAACCAAAAATGGCACTCAAAATCATCCATAATAACCAAATCCCAAACAATCCCACTAAGGCTACCAAGATTAATCTTTTAACCTTGTAGTTGGATTCATGGGTTCCCTTTCCTCTAGTTCGTCTGGGAGAGTTAGGTTGAGGGCTACCCTGACCCAGTGGTGGCAGATTAGCCGTAGGAGTACCGTTTAATCCGGCAGCGCTAGAAGATGCCACCGGAGAGGGTTGATGAGATTTAGATGAACTCCCTCTGGCTGGTTTTTGGAGGTAGGTAGATTCATTAGTCGATTGATTGAATCTACCTGGGGGGGTGGTTTTGGGAACCTGTGCGGAGGGAGAATTAGCACCACTATGGGATGACTGAGAGCCTGTAGGCATTCCCACAGAACCGGTAGGCGAATGCCCATTGCTTAGACCATCAGGACTAGAGGAGTAAGGTGCTGATTGAGCGGGATTTGCAGATGTTGAAACTGCGGGGGTCGATCCCGATTGTGCGTAAGTCAATTCATGATCTGACCTACTGCTGCGGCGAGGTTGTACTACGACCCACTCATTGGATGTGGCACGCGCCTCGGCGGGAAGTGCCTCTAAATAAGATTGAACCTGCTTATTAGCAAAATATTCTTTGAGAGAAACTGACTGATTTTGCAAATCTCGGAAATGGGGAAAAACCTCTTCGGCTAACCAGTGTTCTGCATACAGACATAACCCGGGTAACAGGTCTGGGGAATCGACAGAATTTTCGCGAATAAAGGCGATCGCTTCTTGTTCTTGGCTCAAATCCAGGGCACGACTAGCTTCTTCAGTCTGTCCTAGTAACAGACAACAAACCGCCTTTTCCAAATGCACATCCTGACGGCGACCCAACTGCATTAACATTAACTTAGCTTTGCGAATCAGAGCCGGTTGGGCGCGTGCAAATCCCTGAGCCAATAAAGCATAAACGGCTAGGTATGTGCTAACGGCGGAGGGACGATGAGCCTCCATCTCAAATAGGGTCTGTTGTTCAGTGGTAGTCAAAGAACTACGCAATTGCTGGATAAAGCGTAGAAAATCCTCCACATTCAGACCAGAGCGATCGTCACCATGACCATCAATACCGCCTCTTTCATGGAGCATTTCCCGCAACAACTGCAATCCCCGGCGACGTTCATCAGTTTTCACCTCTGGCAGTTGTAGCAGTTCGATGATCCGATAGGGGCGCAGTTTATAAAGATCTGCCTGCATTTCTCCCCGTAGACTGGCAAACAGGCTTTCGCGTAACAGCAGATCTTGACCCGATTCTAGGGAAATAGCAGCGTTTTCATATTGCCGAGACTGCCACTGTTCCCGACCCAGTTCTAAATATGCTAGGGCTACCGTCAGAACCATATCCGGCACAACTAGATCGGGGTCTCCAAACCGACCATCTTTCAGACCAATAGTGCTGGTTCCTACCCAGGGGCGAGTCATGGCTACAACTTGTTCATATTCCCCTAACTCTTGCAAGATCAGCAAAGCCCCCACCAACTGGCGATCGTCTATCTCTATACTGGCTCGGTGAGAATCTGTGTCCTTTTCCCCTCCTACCCCCGACAGTGATGGGTTTGAGGGGATATCGTAGGTTTTGGCTAGAAACCCCATGTCATAGGCCCCGCGTTGGTCTGGGTCTGACAGGACTGCGTAGGCTTCATCAATTAACTGCTTTCTAGCATCGATCGCCAGATCAGAATACTCCCGCCTGGGAAGTTGCTGAATGCGATCGCCTCTAGCCTGCTTTAACTGGTCGGCAGTCGCTTGGATTGGTAAGCCTAAAATTCGGTAGTAATCGAGTGGAATACGCATTCTGGTTCATCCCCAAGGGCGAGCGACTGATTTAGGGCAGGTTTGACATCCCTCCAGACCATCCCATCCCACTGTCCGGGAGCTAGGGAAGGAGCTAGGGGAGGGCGGCGGAAGAGGGAGTAGGGGAAAAAATTATCAGTTTACTATTGCTATTTATCGATTCCTTCTGCCCCTACCAATTACCATATACCGGGCGTGAACCCACCCCTACTTTCCCCGCGAATAAACCAACGGGGATTTTTAATTATATCCTACACAATGTGCTGCATTCTACCCCAAATTATAGGTTGGTCGCTGTAATTTTTCCCGTCCTTGTGCCCCTACCCTGAAAAAACTTGGGTTTTGCCCCTATTCCTATAGAATATTCTCTCGTGAGGGCGATCGCGCAAGTGCATTCATCTGTCACTACTATATAGCCCAGTGAACCTCCCCCCACAAGGGCAGGTTGATGTAGCGCTTAGGCAGCGGGAGCTATGTGCATTTATCTGTCACTACTATATAGCCCAGTGAACCCGCCCCTACAAATTATCATATACTCCGGTGAACCCGCACCTACTTATAATTAATTGGCAACACGCAGCAGTAAACAGTTTCACAAGGTAACGCAATGGTTAAGGAACGCACAGTACCTAGTTTTCAAGTCGATTCTGTAGTCATCACCCGAGAGGAAGGGTTGATGCTTTATGAGGATATGGTGCTAGGGCGCTTATTTGAGGACAAGTGCGCCGAAATGTACTACCGGGGCAAAATGTTCGGGTTTGTTCATCTTTACAATGGACAGGAGGCAGTCTCTACCGGGGTAATTCGATCTATGCGCCGCGACGAGGATTTTGTCTGTAGTACCTATCGCGACCATGTACACGCCCTCAGTGCTGGAGTTACCGCACGAGAGGTGATGGCTGAATTGTTTGGTAAAGCTACAGGTTGCTCTAAGGGTCGTGGCGGTTCGATGCATATGTTCTCGTCTAAACATAATTTGCTCGGCGGCTTTGCTTTTGTGGCGGAAGGCATCCCTGTGGCTACGGGGGCGGCTTTTCAGAGTAAGTATCGCCGGGAAGTAATGGGAGATGAAAGTTCTGATACGGTCACGGCTTGCTTTTTTGGAGATGGAGCCTGCAACAATGGCCAGTTCTATGAGTGTTTGAATATGGCGACTCTCTGGAAGTTACCTATTTTGTTTGTGGTGGAAAATAATAAGTGGGCTATTGGTATGGCTCATGAACGGGCGACTTCTGACCCGGAAATTTATAAGAAAGGTCCCGCTTTTGGAATGCCTGGTTATGAAGTCGATGGTATGGATGTTTTGGCGGTTCGAGAGGTGGCTCAAAAGGCGATCGCTAGAGCCCGTGCTGGAGAAGGTCCAACCCTCATTGAAGCCTTAACTTATCGTTTCCGGGGTCACTCTTTGGCTGACCCTGATGAATTGCGCGATCGCGATGAAAAAGAGTTTTGGTTTGCTCGTGACCCTATTAATAAGTTTTTCGCCTATTTGACTGAACATAATCTCGCTGATAGTGACGAGTTGAAGGCGATCGACAAAAAGGTTCAGGATGTCATTAATGACGCGGTTGAGTTTGCTCAGACTAGCCCTGAACCTGACCCTAGCGAGTTATATCGCTATGTTTATGCTGACGACTAAGGGGTCGGTTGATACGCCGCCAACAGGCGGGTTGATACGCCAACAATAGGGCCAGGGCGGGGGCGGGGGCGGGGGCGGGTTGATGTAACTGGTCTGTTACCACAGAAGACCCCGGTGAAACCGCCCCTACAGGGTGCTGGGGCGGGTTTATGTAACTGGTCTGTTACTACAGAAGACCCCGGTGAAACCTCCCCTACAGGGGGCGGGGGCGGGTTGATGTAACTGGTCTGTTACCACAGAAGACCCCGGTGAAACCGCCCCTACAGGGTGCTGGGGCGGGTTTATGTAACTGGTCTGTTACTACAGAAGACCCCGGTGAAACCTCCCCTACAGGGGGCGGGGGCGGGTTGATGTAACTGGTCTGTTACCACAGAAGACCCCGGTGAACCCG
>NZ_JARPLC010000210.1:83-4375 GCF_032350395.1 Limnospira sp. PMC 289.06 | reverse complement strand
TTTCATTAAGGGTTAATTCCCACTGTGGGAAAGTGGGGGACAAAATGCGATCGCCTTCCGGTAAAGACTGGATTGGTGCTATAATGATCTACAGCAACTCAAACTCAAACTGAAAATTAACTGGCTTGACTGTTCATCAAGCTATTAGGGGATTATGCCTCGAAGAGATACAACTCATAATATTATCAAACAAGCTATAATTAAAGATGGTTGGGAAATTACAGATGATCCTTATGTGATTTCCTATGGGGAGCGATTTTTATTTGTAGATCTGGGTGTGAGGCGATCGCATTTTCCGACGCAGCCAAAAGGATCTATTATTGGTGCCAGACGAGATCGGACCCGTATTGCCATTGAAATCAAAGAATTTAGAGGACTATCAGCGATCGCCGATTTAGAACAAGCGATCGGACAGTATAGTTTATATAGGCTGTTACTGAATGAAGTAGATCCGGAACGGCATATTTATCTGGGCGTTACGGATATCATATATGAGACAATCTTCAGTGAAACAATTGGTAAACTGGTGATTAATAAACTTCCTTTAAATCTCTTAGTGGTTGATGGTAAAAAAGCGGAGGTTAAACAATGGATACCATAACTCACGATCGCGAAATTGTCAAACAAGTTATCTGTGAATATGCACAACTGCGCCCATCTCATGGCGAGATTCGATTGGATACGGTATTTGATGAGAAACAAGAACATTATGCACTGATGCAAGTCGGTTGGGATCGAGGTAGACGAGTCCGAGGAAATCTCATCTATATTGTTTTGCGTGAAGGAAAAGTTGTGATTGAATATGATGGTATGGAAGCTGGAATTACTCAAGATTTGATGGAAAAAGGCATTCCTGAAAACCGCATTATTTTGGGGTTCTTGGAAGAATCTAATGCGGGGTGGGCTATGATATGATTTTCTATATTATAACTCACGAATGCCACTGGCTGTCAACACTTCATTAAGGGTTAATTCCCACTGTGGGAAAGTGGGGGAAAAAATGCGATCGCTCCGGGAAAAGGAATGATAAAATTATGCGATCGCATAGCCGGTATGTTCCCGAACTTGGGGAGGATGAAAGGCGAGGACAATGCAATCTTTGGGAACACCAGCGGCAACGAGTTCCCCGGTGATGCCATCTTCTATGCCATCGTAATGAATCCAAATTTTGGCATCGCGAATCTCGGCATGAACGATGCAACCGTGAACCCGACGATTATTTTCCCAGCCTTCGTGTACCAGCATAAAATGGTTGCCGTCCCGACTGACAATCAGGTAAGTCTTTACATCGCCATATCGATAGGGAATATCGGCATAATCTTGGAGAATTTTTTCCAGTAAATTGCGCCAATTATCTATAGGTTGAATTGTGGTTGCCATTGCAGGATTTCCTCACTATTTGGGTCGAAAACAATCATCCGAAAATCTGGTTCTTCTAAAAGCAGTTGTCCGGCTTCCTCTTGAAATAAAGTATCGAAGGTGTTCCGGCTAACCGCTAGATATAAACTGCGATCTGATTCTTTTTTTTGAAGTGCTCTGGCGTACAGAAAAAACTGTCCCCAGGCATTTTCCAGATCTTTGATTGGAGAAGGACTCAAAAAACTTTTAATTTCGACAGCGATTTTTTCATGATCTCGTTCGGCCGCAATTAGTTTTTCAGCCCCCAAATCGATAAAGGTCGAGCGTTCCCCGATCTTTAGAATCAGGGGGTCATCAGTGATTGTCCAACCATCTTTCATCAGAGCAATACAAACAGTATCATGATAAACATCTTTGGCGGGCATTAAATGCGTCCCATTTATATTAAATTTATGTCGGATAGCGACGGCGATCAATGTGATTTGGGTGGGCTATGATATGATTCTATATATTATAACTCACGAATGCCACTCGCTGTCAACACTTCATTAAGGGTTAATTCCCACTGTGGGAAAGTGGGGGACAAAATGCGATCGCTCTACTCCTGACATGGTAATGATGAACGGTGTTGACATTTCATTAACATTTTCATTGGTCAACGGTGTTGACATTTCATTAACGCACCCTACTCCTTCGTAGGGTGGGTTAGGGTAGCGTAACCCACCGCCAATTGAGAGTAGGAGTGGTGTTGACATTTCATTAACATTTTCATTGGTCAACGGTGTTGACATTTCATTAACGCACCCTACTCCTTCGTAGGGTGGGTTAGGGTAGCGTAACCCACCGCCAATTGAGAGTAGGAGTGGTGTTGACATTTCATTAACATTTTCATTGGTCAACGGTGTTGACATTTCATTAACGCACCCTACTCCTTCGTAGGGTGGGTTAGGGTAGCGTAACCCACCGCCAATTGAGAGTAGGAGTGGTGTTGACATTTCATTAACATTTTCATTGGTCAACGGTGTTGACATTTCATTAACGCACCCTACTCCTTCGTAGGGTGGGTTAGGGTAGCGTAACCCACCGCCAATTGAGAGTAGGAGTGGTGTTGACATTTCATTAACATTTTCATTGGTCAACGGTGTTGACATTTCATTAACGCACCACTAGGGACTGCCTGAAGTCGTTATATGCTACAGTTTACAAGTCTGTGCGCGACAGAAGAGTGCCACCCCACTTTCCAAAAAAACCCCCCAATACTCATCCATCGCCATTCCGGGGAGATGGCCCAGGGGAGCTGCCGCCGAAAACGTGCAATCAGACCATGATATATACGACCCATTCACTCGCCATCCCACCTCCCCGCAATAGCGCTCCCATATTGTATCACCTGGATAGCTTCCATCAGGCAATCCTCCACAATTGATGTAAATTTGCTTCTGGACACTAAACCCGAAGCGTCCCCTGCTGTGTTTGACCCAAAGACCATCGATGATTCGCAAATCCTCGCCGGGAAAGTTTTTGATATCATCGTTGTATAAATATCCCCCGGTTTTTCCCGCCACCCTCCACATCATCTTAGTCGTTTCTTCGTCGGCTGCTTTCCACTCACCTGATTTCAATAATCTGTCGAGTTCGCTATAGTCAAAACCAGAAGAAGACACGATGGGAGTAATGTCTGCCACGGCTTCAGTTATCGACTTGAGTTGAGATGCGATCGCTTCATTCTGCGATTCTAGCTGTGATTGGGATTGAGATGCGATCGCTTCTATCTGAGATTCTAGCTGTGATTGGGATTGGAGTTGAGAAGATGCGATCGCTTTATTCTGGGATTGGAGTTGAGATGCGATCGCTTTATTCTGGGATTGGAGTTGTGATTGAGATTGGGTAAAACCGTCAATTTTCCGGGTCATTTCATCTAACTGAGACTGCACTTTAGAGACCATCAACTGTGCGGACTCTACCTGAGACTGAGACAATTGCCAAACCCGCTTGGCTGCCGCAATGCGTTTTTTCTCCTTCTCCAAAAACCCCGACGGTATCCCACCAATTATAGGGGGATAGGGTGTCAGGTCATAACCACACACCGAACAGGTTTCGACCTCATTTGGTGTATATTCGGTTTCACAAACGGGACATTTCGCCATCATTCTCAACCCCGACAAATCGCCGCCACCGGGCGGGGGGAAACCCGGCTTTATGCTATGATAACCCACCGAGAGGAACTAGAAACCGGGTAGAAACGGACATCTTTCGGATTTACCCATAACCCTGATAGAAACCGGGTTTCTTCACCTGAAGTGCTTATATGCTACAGTCTGCAAGTCTCTGCGCGAGAGAAGAGTGCTAACCTACGCCTTACCAGTCCCACACCAAAACCCAACCACCAACCAACCCCAACAAAACGGGCGGGAAGATGGCCCAGGGGAGCAGCCGCCGAAAACGTGCAATCAGACCATGATATATACGACCCATTCATTCGCCATCCCACCTCCCCGCAATAGCGCTCCCATATTGTATCACCTGGATAGCGTCCATCAGGCAATCCTCCACAATTGATGTAAATTTGCTTCTGGACACTAAACCCGAAGCGTCCCCTGCTGTGTTTGACCCAAAGACCATCGATGATTCGCAAATCCTCGCCGGGAAAGTTTTTGATATCATCGTCGTCTAAATATCTCCTAGAGGTTTTTCCCGCCACCCTACACATCATCTTAGTCGTTTCTTCGTCGGCTGCTTCCCACTGGCCTGATTTCAATAATCTGTCGAGTTGACTATAATCAAAACCAGAGGATGAAGACACGATGGGAGTAATGTCTGCCACGGCTTCAGTTATCGACTCGTCGAGTTGAGATGCGATCGCTTGACTCTGGGATGGGAGTTGAGATGCGATCGCTTGACTCTGGGATGGGAGTTGAGATGCGATCGCTTGA
>NZ_JARPLC010000210.1:0-74 GCF_032350395.1 Limnospira sp. PMC 289.06 | reverse complement strand
CTCTGGGATGGGAGTTGAAATGCGATCGCTTGACTCTGGGATTGGAGTTGAGATGCGATCGCTTGACTCTGGGA
>NZ_JARPLC010000209.1:0-4488 GCF_032350395.1 Limnospira sp. PMC 289.06 | reverse complement strand
GCAATTCCCTAGGTCGGGGTTTTTATTGGTGAAAGTTTGGGAATAAGATAGAAAATGCAGCCCGAAATATAGAAATGGTCGGCATGGGGCATCGGCACGACCTTAAATGGACACAGAGGGAAGATAAGACTGGCTTGCAAGCACATCGAGCGCGAAGTGTCAAGAATCACCGTAGCTTCAGCCCGGTGAGTATGTCAACTAAAACCCAATTTTGAATTAGGTTGTTGACCTGTTCGGGTATTTCATCATGGGGACAGTGACCAGCATTTAAAAAATATTCCGTCAGTTGGGGGTAATATTCACGAAAGCGATCGCTTCTCGCGCGACAGTTCATCCAAGGATCTCCTTCTCCCCATAACATCAACAGTGGACAGCGAAGACGCGATAATAAAACATCTACCGGATCTCCCTGACGACTCTTAAACACCGATGCAAATACCTTAGCCGCGCCGGGAGTGCAGGAAGGACGATATATTTCCTCCACCAGGCGATCGGTAACAGCACTTTGATCCAAATAAACTTTTTGCAGAGTTTTCCGAATTACTGAACGTCGCCTAGTCCATTGGAAAACCAAAAAAGTCGTCCAGTCCTGAATTAGGAGCGATCGCATCATTCTCGAGGTCTTTTGTTTCCAGGTAGGCGGTTCTATCTTAGTCTGAGTATCCGAAAACGGACCCGCACTATTCAATAAAATCAACCCCGCCACCCCATCAGGATAATCCGCCGCCACGCACAGACTAGCATAACCCCCCAACGAATTACCCGCCAAAACCGTTGGCCGTCCGATCACCTCGGTCATAAAATCATGAAGCTGATCGCGCCACAACTGTCCAGTATATTCCCAATCAGGTTTAGCCGATCGCCCAAACCCTAACAAATCAATAGCCCACACATCAAACTCAGAACTTAATCCCTCAATATTCTTGCGCCAGTGGTCTGTCGATGCACCGAACCCATGCACCAACAATAAAGAGGGGCGTTGGTCAACCTTTGTCGTTGCCACATCCTCACCCGCTGAACCTCCTCTGACATAATAAATCAATTGATCGCGCCACTTCCAATAAGTCCCCTCATAGGAGTTCGAGTCAGTTACTAAAGTAGTTTGCATTTTACTGAAATTCGTTGATTTTATTGGATGTTATACAGCAAAGATTGATTAATAACCACTTATTGATTCTCTCCAGGTAATCCACGCCAAGGCTGGTATTCTTCCAAATCAATCTCATCAAGAGTTGGTCCCTCTGAAGGATCAACCGTCATATTTGGATGTTGCACCACACAAGCAAGATGAGCCCCTTGTAAACCCCGTTTAATCCGTTCTGGAGTTTCTGCAAACAGCACAAATAGGGGGTAAATATTTTCAGCCTCTTGGGAATACAAATAACTGTAATGATGAGGCATCACCCATTCATAGCCACTATCCAAGTAAACCTGAGTTAATCTCCACCGCCTCAGTAAATCCGAAAGATCTTCGTGGGGTTTATGAATAAAAATCAATATTTCCGAGCCGACTTTAACCTTCCATTCTGGATCGCACATCAACACCGCAATATCACAGGGAAGACAAACAGCTTGATTTGGGCTAATAGTAATATGATTATGCCCCGCATAGGAAACACCATTGCGTAACCTGACAATGGGTAGCGGCAGAGTGATCAAACTTTCTTCCGGGCGGCGCAGACTGGGAATCATTTCCCAATAAGGTCGATGCTGTTGCAAAAGATTAATCATTGTATTTGCATAGCTGTATTCAGACAGCAAAGTTTCATAATGGGATTGTTGAACTGGCATTTTTTAAAAACCTGGTAACATCTTTTCCGACCACAGGAGAAATTAATTTCCCCGGCGATTTGGTGTCGTAGCACTTATAAACTCTCAAACACCTTAAACATTGGCAGATACATCGACAGCAGTACAGAAGCCACAATACCCCCTACTACTACAATCATTAAAGGTTCTAGCGCACTGGTTAGAGATTTTACCGCCTCCTCAACTTCCGTTTCATAGAAAGCGCCTACTTTCATTAACATTTTATCAAGTTCCCCAGATTCTTCTCCGATCGCAATCATCTGAATCGCCAAACCTGGGAACACATTTTCTTCCTGTAAAGCCAGACTGATCAATCCCCCCTGTTGAATCTCATTTCTGGCGTACTCAATGGCATTAGCGATCGCCTGATTACCAGCTACATCTCGGACAATTTCCATAGAGTTCATAATCGGCACACCAGAACGAGTCAGACTACCAAAAATAATACAGAAACGCGCCACCGCCGACTTTTCCAGAATCGCACCAAATAGGGGCAGTTTCAAGTAAATCTTATCAAAAAATAACCGCCCAGAGTCAGTTTTATAAGCCACAGTATAGGCAAAATAAATACCAATCAATGAGCCAATTACTATAGCTTGGGGAATAGGCGGCCAAGTCGTACAAAAATCACTGATTTTCAGCATCATCACCGTAAACAGAGGTAACTCCACCCCAATTTGCTCAAAAATACCCGAAAAGGTAGGTAGCAAAAACGTAGCCATACCAAAAAACACAGCGATCGCAATAAACAATACTGTTTTTGGATAAGAAGTTGCCGACTTAATCTCACTCTGAGTTTTATGGTTTTTTTCCATCATCACCGCCAGACGTTCTAGGGTTTCATCCAAAACCCCCCCAGTTTCTCCTGCCGACACCATACTCACAAAAAGCTGGTCAAACACATCAGGAAACTTTCTCATTGACGATGATAATTCCTCCCCTTCTTCCACATCAGCACGCAGAGTATTAATAGCCCTTTTTAGCTTCGCATTTTCACACTGTTCTCCCAGCACACTTAAACAGCGAGCCATCGAGATACCTGCATTAAACATAGCCGCAAACTGACGGGCAAAGATCGCGAGATCTTTCACCGTAATCGATGCCATCGCTACATTCAGATCTTCCTCGAATTTCTTGAAGTCAAAGCCTTGTTTTCGAGAGTGGCTCTTGACCATCCTATTAGTTGTCATATCTCACCTCTATTTATATAGATATAATTGTCAGTCTCCCATAGCACACCAAGTTCGCAACTATAGCAACCCTAAAAAAGGTAGTGACCAACCCCACTTATATGAGAGACTACAAGCAGGGGGGGGTCTGAAAAACTCTCCTTTTTAAGGATGCTTACCTACCTAACTTGGTGGTATTATGCTTTCACCTTCTGACCCTTACCAGCCTTAGGCTGAGGACCAATGAGCCGTTCAAGTTCATCAGGCTTAGAGCTCTTACTCATAGCAGCCTCCCAAGTAGCCTTACCTTCTTGATAAAGTTTGGCCAAAGACATTTCCATCGTCTGCATTCCCAATTTAGCCCCCATTTGGATCTGGGAGTAAATTTGAGAAGTTTTTCCTTCCCGAATCAAGTTACCCATAGCCGGAGTATTAAGCATAATCTCCATAGCCGCACAACGACCGCCACCAATTCGCGGTACCAGGTTTTGACTACAAACCCCCACCAGAGAACCGGACATTTGCGCCCGCACCTGCGGTTGTTGAATAGGGGGGAATACATCCAGCATCCGGTCTACTGTTGCTGAAGCCGAGTTAGTGTGCAGAGTTCCAAAGACCAAGTGACCCGTTTCTGCGGCCGATATCGCCAGACCGATAGTTTCCAAGTCCCGCATTTCCCCCACCAGAATAATATCTGGGTCTTCACGCAAAGCCGCTTTGAGCGCATTAGCAAAACTCTTGGTATCCTCACCCTTTTGGCGTTGGTGAAACAGACTCTTGATATTAGGGAAAACATACTCAATGGGGTCTTCCACAGTCAGGATATGTTCTGAGCGTGTGCGGTTGATCAAGTCAAGTAAAGCGGCCATTGTGGTAGTTTTACCGGATCCTGTCTGTCCCGTCACCAGAACCATACCACGAGGTCTTTCGGTCAAATCCCGCAGGATTTGGGGAACCCCCAACTTATCAGCATTGGGAATTTGAGAAGCCAAAGCTCGCAGACAAGCAGCCCAGCAACCCCGTTCCCGGTAGACATTCACCCGGAACCGAGCCAGTCCCTTAACCCCATAGGCGCAGTCTAGTTCCCAGTTTTGCTCCAACTGCTTACGCTGCATATTATTGAGCATCTGGAAAATCAAAACCTGCACCTCTTCAGCAGAGAGAGTTTCTCCAAATTGGGGTTGTGGAGTCAGTTTCCCGCTGACGCGGTAAAAGATAGGCGCTCCTGCTTGAATGTGAATATCTGAGCCTCCTTGTTCAACCAAAGACTCGAGAACATCCTCAATCATCAAACCACGCATAGATAAACCTCCAATGGAATTTGAGTTTGTACCTTATCGATCGCTTGCGCGCGTCCCAACACACGGAAGGGGGAACATAGCCAGAATTTTTCTAAACTTTCATCCCACCTGATACATTTACGCGACATTTATCCGGCTATTCCCGGACAATGCAACGATAGCACTATTACCCGTTAAGGTAACAGAGGCGGTATCCCGCAAAGCTTTTA
>NZ_JARPLC010000208.1:0-4515 GCF_032350395.1 Limnospira sp. PMC 289.06 | reverse complement strand
CCCGGGAGCATACCAGAGAATATCTGTGATTCCTGAACCATTAAAGTCTCCCGCTACGGGGATATAATAACCATTTATCATAAACAAACGACTCCCATAACTACCATCTGCATGAAAGTACCACATATAATCCGGGTCAAGACCGGGAGCATACCAGAGAATATCTGTGATTCCTGAACCATTAAAGTCTCCCGCTATGGGAATATAATCACCGTTGAGAGGTAACAATGGGTGCATTAACTCCGGCGGCGGGGGTGCAGGTTCTTCTGGTGCAGTCCCATCAACTATCATCCGAATAAAGGCATTTCCAGCCACATAAATAGACCCATCAAGGCCGGTGCTGAGGTCATTTACTCCGTCCCACTCATTGCTTGCTAACAGTCTTATCCATGTCAAAGCCCCATCAGTTTCGTATTTGGCGATAAAGCCATCGGAATAACCACGATTCATTTCCCCAGCCAGGTTGCCTTGAGTCCAACCCGCCATATAAATAGACCCATCAAGGCCGGTGGTGAGGGCATTGGCTTCGTCAGGATTAGGGGTTCCCAACTGTCTTGTCCATACCAGAGTCCCATCCTCCGGTTCGTATTTGCTGATTAAGGCATTCCCGCCACGATTAAAAATTTCCTCGTTGATGTCGCCCTCGGTTAGACCAGCGACATAAATAGACCCATCAAGGCCGGTGCTGAGGGCATTAGCTGCCCCCCAACCATTGCTTCCCAACAACCTTGTCCATACCAGAGTCCCATCGGGTTCGTATTTGGCAATAAAGCCATCAGCACCACTCTGATTAATTTCCCCATTCAGGTCGCCCCAAGTCTCACCCGCCATATAAATAGACCCATCAAAGCCAGTGGTGAGGGCTCTGGCACCATCCCAATTACTGGTTCCTAACAGCCTTGTCCATGTCACAGTCCCATCGGGTTCGTATTTGCTGATAAAGGCATCCGTGCCACCATTATTTATTTCCCCACCTAGGTCGCCGTTAGTAAAGCCAGCTACATAAATGGACCCATCAAGGCCGGTGGTGAGGGCATGGGCTATTTCCGACCTATTGCTTGCTAACCGGGTTGTCCATACCTGGCTGCCATCGGGTTCATACCGGGCGAGAAACACATCGTTTTCACTGCTGGGAATTTCGTATGGCTGTCGAGGAATTTCTACAATCTGGTCACTCTGAGTATAGCCCGCCATATAAATAGACCCATCAAGGCCTGTGGTGAGGGCATTACCATAAGAGTTAGAATAGTTGCCTCCCAACAGCCTTGTCCATACCAGAGTCCCATCGGGTTCGTATTTGATAATAAAGCTATCAGTACCACTCTGATTGATTTCTCCATTCAGGTCGCCCCTAATAGAACCTGTCATATAAATAGACCCATCAAGGCCGGTGGTGATGGCCTTGCCACCAGTAGTCCTATCATTGGCTTCCAGTAGCCACGTATTGGCGAACTCTGGTGGCGTTGAAATCTGTACTGTTATCAGTCCTTCTGCTACCGAGATTAATTCGCTATCATCGGCTACAGGGTTTAGCTCATTCCATGACTCAATCATCTGGGTATCCCCCTCAATGAATTGATGCGATTTTTAATGCTGATATTTTTGGGAAATTTCCCATGATAAATATGATAATCTTACCTACCCAGATTGTCAATCCGTTAATCCATGGCGCAGGGCGGGTTTATTATATGGTCGTGAGGAATTGAGAATTGACAGCGGAGGCGCGCCCCTACAATTAACAATTAATAATTATTACAGATTTATCATAATTACTATTGACAAATTCCCGAACTTGACTTACACTAAAAGAATGGGAAACTGTGACGCCATATATATTCTAATTTAAGGTAGGCAGGTGCTGCTGTGAAAGCTCAATTGTCATGATGATCAAACGGCGCTAGACAACGCCAATGCTGCATCCTTAACAATGGAGCAATCTGCGCGTGCGTCACATCATGAAGTTTTTCGTGTCTATGCCAATTATCGGGATGTGGAAGCACCACTAGAGCCCTATGATGGGAAACTATCACCTACGGTTTTGAATGGGAGGGGGAAATGGTGACATCTCTCTCGACCCCTAATCCTAGAATACAGACATCAACTCAAAACTATATTACCTATGCCTAAGTCAAAAAGCGATCGCATTAATCCCAGAAATCTCGACCCAGAACTTTATGAGCGTCTGAAAGCCGAATCCAAAGCACCCTATCGAGGACTGCGACAGTTTATATATGTATCCTTCGCCGCCTCTGGATTAATTGGGGCGGTGGTTTTTTTGGCTCAACTCCTGTCAGGACGGGATGTAGGGACCGCCTTACCCAACTTTGCGCTTCAGGTGGGGGTGGTAGCTTTAATGGTTTGGCTATTTCGCCTAGAACAGCGATCGCCCAAATCTAAGTAACAAAACTTTATGTCCCTAGACAAAAATATATATTTCGCAAACAACTGACAAAAAAATAAAGAAAATATTACGAAATTTGAGATTTGGTCATGATACCTGTAATAATAATGATAGAAGCTCAATTGGGGTCAGCCAAAATAAAGGCCCTAAATATAAATACCCGTTTTCGTTCAATTGGGGTCAGCGATAGCAGGAACCAAGAACTTAGGCAGGTATCAGCCCGTAGTTGAGCCGCTCAAGCACTTGTTAACTCCTGTTTCTGATAAAGACCCTAAACATATTAAATCCAAAGCCAGCTATCCAATTGGGTAGCTGGCTATTTTAACTGCGACAGGTCTAGGGACTGTGAAACCCACCCCTAGAGAGGGCTACTCACCAAATAGGGGGAGTTAATCGCCTGAACTTTCCCGGCGTTGACTAAAGCCTGATAGACAAATGCGGCTACATCGGCGCGGGTGGCCACACGATTGGGGTTGAGTTGGCTTTGGTTAGGATAGTTAACTACCAAATTTCCGGTTGTGGCTCCCGCAACAGAGGGAAGCGCCCAAGTTGGAATCTCTGCTGCATCTTGATAGATGGAGAGGATATCAATATTGTCCGACTGGTAGCCAAGTCCTTGGGCTAAACCAACAATGCTTTGAATGCGGGTAATGGGGTCATTGGGTCGAAACTGACCGTCAGGAAATCCTGAAATAAACCCACCTTGATAGGCGGATTGAATGGCTTGATAACCCCAGAAGTTGCTGGGAACATCAGGGAATTGAGATCCTGATTGTTGGGCGGCGGGGGTAAAAGCATTTTTGACGATCGCCGCAAATTGTACCCTGGTCACTGGCTCATCAGGACGGAAAGAACCATCCTCAAATCCTGACATAATCCCTAGGCTGACTAATGCTTCCATATAGGACTGAGCCCAATGTCCTTGTAGGTCAGAAATAGTGCCAACTTCCAGACCCAAGTTAGGGGGTGTGACAGCGGCCAGTACATATTCAACCACTCCATAAATGCGGCTTTCGTCGATTTCATTACCGACTGCAGAGATGCTGTTACCTCGGGTGGCATTATATACATCGTAGCGCTGGTTATTGCGGATCAGGTTTTGACCCGGATCCCCTGCTGTTCCTAAGTTAGGTTGTGAAGTAGCGATCGCCACAATACCATCGCGCTGATTATTTTCGATCAAGTTATTGCGTAAAATCGGTTTAGCCGTATGGGAAACCATCACCCCGTCCCGGTTGTCCACAATCTGGTTTTCCACAATTTTCGGGGCGGAATCATCATTAATCGAAATCCCAAAACCAGTATTTTGAAACAGATTCCCCCTAATCAGTCCACCGCCAGAACGAGCCACCGAAATACCATTACCATCATTTTGGGCAAAAATATTGTTAGTGATGGTGGCGTTACCTTCCGCACTGATAAAAACCCCATCCCGTTTGCTATTGACAAAAGTTGAGTTACTGATGGTCGGGTTAGAGGATTCAACCCAAATCCCAGTCCCTCTGGTGTTGGGGTTGGTAATGGTGACTCCCAAAATTTGAGGGTCTCCCATAGTTCTGATGGTGACATTTTGACGAGCCAGACTCGGACTGACAAAATTACCCCCACCAATAATCAACACATTCCGACCATTATTAGATTGATCACCCAGTAGGATAACTCCTGGTTGGATGTTAATGGGGAATGCTTCCCCGGTCTCTGGGCTGTAGGTTCCGGGGGCTAACTTAATAGTGGTGCCGGGGGTAGCCCTGGACATAGCATAAGTGATGGTACGGAAAGGGGCTGCTTGAGAACCTGTTACCGTGTCGTTATCGGTTCCGGTGGCGGGGTTGACGTGGATGATTTGGGCTTGTACTAGGTATTCTGGGGAGGTTGGGGAGGTTGGTAATTCATTGGCGATCGCTTTAGGAATTGTCGGTAAATCAGCGATCGCCCCTAAGATCAAGGGGGTAGCTAGTAAACTCATACCCCGCCGCATTGACCATAGCCGAAACCCAAAAGCCTTTGGCTTCGATGTATCATAACTGTGGGCAGCCTTGCTAGTCAGAAAATAGTTATCTTTCATCAAAAATTCTCCGAGAAACCCCCATCCTCGCGTAGCAGGTGGGGGAGGG
>NZ_JARPLC010000207.1:0-4526 GCF_032350395.1 Limnospira sp. PMC 289.06 | reverse complement strand
TGGGAACCCAACAACAACATCTCTCAGTGATGTTGGGTTTCACCCAACCTACCCAGGTCGAATTCCTCGAAAGTGAGTAGGGCGATCGCATTTCCGGCGCCGAGCCTATTTAGTAGGTTGGGTGGAGTATGGGAACCCAACAACAACATCTCTCAGTGATGTTGGGTTTCACCCAACCTACCCAGCTACCCAGGTCGAATTCCTCGAAAGTGAGTAGGGCGATCGCATTTCCGGCGCCGAGCCTATTTAGTAGGTTGGGTGGAGTATGGGAACCCAACAACAACATCTCTCAGTGATGTTGGGTTTCACCCAACCTACCCAGGTCTTGAATTTAACCGCCACCAGGTTAACCACCCCAAAATTAACCCAATTACACAACTAATAACAAACGTCAAACTCGCCGTTGATACCGGATGAATCGTTGGCGCTTCCGTCTTATTCCGTAACAGGACAAACGAGGCAATTTCCGTTAATATACCCTCCGAATAATTCGCGATTGATGAAGCCGCCGCCGACGCTGTACCCACTCCTATACTAGCAGCAGCGATCGCTCTTTCTAGCCTATCCTCTCTTTTCGCTTGATTAATTTCCACAATTCCCTCAATCGTCTTAATCAGATTTTCTAATAAAATCATCCCCGGACTTAAACTCTCATAGTCCGTTTTTACCTGTCTTTCATACTTGGTCGCCGCCAATTTACTAAACTCAGCCAACGTAGTTAACTCACAATTCGGGTCTACCTTCGCAAATTCTTTTAACCTTTGTCGATAGTTGGCTAAATTAATCGTAATTGTCCTTAACTGGGAATGCAGTTGACTTAAATCGATCGCATAATTTCCTAAGATTTCTAAGGTTTCTTCTAAAGCCTCTTGTAAATCTTCCGGTTGTTTCCGCTGTTGGCGAATGGTTAAGACCGATTTTTGAATGGTTTGATAATTCTTTTTTAATCGGCGTTTCAGAATCCGACTTTGGCTATAGGCCCAAATAATCTTATGGCGATAGGATAACAGACGATGAAAATGGGTCTGTATTTGCTTAATTTCCTCTTGAATTGCCGTTAAGTCGCACTCTGCTGGTAATAGCCAAATTAAATAATGGCATTCTCCTAAACTGTTTTGAATGTCCTTTTTCAGCAGTGACTTATGTTCATCATTTAACCGGGGATAATTTCGCAGGTCTTCCGGTTTTTCATTATCAATCAGTATCAGTAAATTTTCCCAATTCTTCACCGAAACAAACTGAGATATTTCAAATAAATACCCCCCCAAAAGTTGATTGGCTGGGAAACTCAATTGATTATTGGCGATTTCTTTATAACTCTTTTCGGCAATTTCATTAACTTTCTCTGGGGAATATTTACGATCCAGTTGACCCCACAATAGCCAAGTTTGACCGAGGCTTGAGGGACTGTTAATAATCCTTTCCTGAATATATGTTTTCAGTTGCTTTAAAGATGTTTTCTGATATTCGCTATCATAAGCATCAATGATTAAGCTATAGCTATCCCCCAATTGAGAGGCTGCTAAAACATATTCTATCCCCATTAAAGGCTGTTCCCCCTCCTGATAATCTAAGGAAACAATATCGATTTCTGGGTTTTCTTTCGTAGCGTATTTTTCCAGTTTGTCGAGATTTTCGGCCGTTAATTTACTATAGGGTTTTTCCAGGTCATGATGAAACCGTCGCCAAAAATAATAGCGATTAAAATCTATGCTTTCTGAGGTTTGTCCTAACCCTTCCCGTAAGTCATACAGAAACAGTTGCAGCGTGATTTCTTTCAGGGGGTACATTCAGTTAAATTACAGAGATGGAGACGACTTAAATAGTTGGCTAAAAAACCCTTGTATTTTGCCGCCCACAGAAGGATTGAGCGCATTTTTTGACGCTGTTACCGGGTCGGGAGAATGACAAATTTGTTCCGCCAGATTGCTTAATTCTGTGTTATAATCATCACTATCAAAGCTGGGGAGATAGCCTTTTTTACGATCGCTTCCCTCAGACAAAAGGCGATCGCACTCCTGCTTATATAATATCGCTAAGTCTGTATAATTCATCGCCACCGACTCTAATTGTTTCGTATGATTAGCCACATCAGAAATCATCGCCAATTGATTATACACATTTATTGGCAACTTTCGGTTAAAACGGGCTAAGGCATGAATAAACGCGGTTATAATTACTTTATCGTTAGGAGTCATAGCTAATTAATTGGTGACAGTCCGACACCAGGTTAAAGAAACAGGGGACTTGGACAGTGATTTAGCACTTAGTTTATGCCCAACTATTGTAGCACAGTAGCCGTGAATTGTATAGACCCATTTGATAATTAATTGGAGCCGTCAATTTATCCGGTGTTTGGGGTAACAATTCCCGTCAGTTTCTACCTAGGCGACTATCCCGTTATTCCCCCTTCCCTCAATAACCCGAAATCACCAAACTCGACCAATAATAAACATCAGAAAACGGCATAACTTCCGAGTTTTCTTGTCTTTCAATGCGTCCTAAAGCCTTGGATAAAATCCCCCGATTATTATCAGCCAAGGAAGGATGTGATAAACAGCATTGATAAACCTTGGCAATTTCCCCCCAGGTCGCCTCAAACCGTAACCAATTTTTCGCCTTATGCAAAGCCACCGCCGCCGTTTCACCCCCTAGGTATTCCTGATAAAACTTAATCGCCAACACCGCCGCCGACTCATCATTAACCAGCCATAAACTGGAAACCACCTGAGACACTCCCCCCCGCAGAAACGCACTGGCTAACCCCACATATTCCTTCTCAATGGCTTCGATATTAGTTAAACCCGTTTCGCAAGCATTTAGATACACCAGACCATAAGAAGTCAGGGATAAACTCGCTATTTTTTCTCCCGTTAAACGCTCTGAACCCGATAGCAAAAGACTTGACAAACTCGGCTTTTTGTGGTAGTAATCCCCATGACCGCTAAAGTGGAAAATCTGGTGATTTTCTGTTAAAGCTGATATCACAGTTTCCTCAGTGGCTTGTTTATCCGTGATGGTTTGGTAGCGGCTATTATAACCCGTCAAAATTTGCTCAATAGCAGTCACTTCCGCTGCCGTAAAAGGCAAATTTTTCGCGCCGATACTGTCCGGGTAAGCCACAGTCAGCACAGAAACTCCTGAGTTAGGATTCATTGGCGGCGAGGAAGAATGACCATAACCAAAGGCGGCGCTGGGTAAACGAGTGATAATCAAATCATGGGGAAATAAGGCTTCCAAAGGGAAACGGTGCAAGTCTCGATGGGGAATTAAAATTAAGTGGCTAATCTCCGGGGGTAATTTAGCCGTAATTTCCGGGATATTTAACAGGGTGTGCATCGAGTCTATATGGGTTTTTAACCGTTGCTGCCAACTCTGACTATCTGAGGTTTTCTTGAGACTATAATTCTGATAATCCCGATTCCAATGGGTGATTAAAGTTTCCAGTGTTTCCTGTGCCGCAGCAGATAAAGGGATAGCGGTCAGGTCGTCGCGGGTGAGGATAAAGGTAATCAAAGAATGATTGCCATAATACCAATAAATCAGGGCGGTTTCCCCGTTAACCAAGGTTTGAATTTGTGCCACAGTGGGGCTAATCTCAACGGGTTGAGAAGCCGTGGATAACAGCCAAGTTAAATGGATATTCTTTTCTAATTCTGCGGTTTCCAAGGCTTGATGCCAGTTTTGGTCTTGGCTGGCAAAGTCAAAGGCAAAACGATAGAATAGAGTAAATTTTGCCCTCAGCCGTTTCACCTGGGGGATAGACTGAGATTCCCGGAAATTCCCCGGCACCAGTTGGGGGGTTTCATCATCATCTGGGTTGACAGGGGGAGATAGGCTAACCTTCTCGGGTTGGGAATGGTGTCGATGATAAATTTGATTCAGCCAGGTTTGTAAAGTGGCAAAACCCTGTTGATGCCATTGTCTGGCTGACTGGTATTCTCCTAATTTCAACAAAGCCGAAATTAAATCAAGGACAATGGTTAAATATAACTCCCGGTCAGCATCAGGGGTGATAACGGTCAAGGCTTCCTGATAACTTTCTACAGCCTGTTGATAATAGTATCTGGCTGTTTGCGGCTGACCAAATTCATCAGTTATGCGGTGAGAAGCTGTGGCGAATTGACCTCGCTGATAACGCCCTTGACCGATACGGTGATGTAAATATCCCCAGGGGGTGGGGTGGGTGGATTTGGGGCAATGTTTTAAACCCTGTTGATAACTAGCAATTTCTCCTGGATAATCCCGTAATTCTAAACTCGGATTTTGCAGAATTTCTGAGAGTCTCGGTGAGTTGATATCAGGCACAATAAAATCATTATTACGGCGTGATTGTGCAGCCGCATTCCCTCGGTTATACCAAGCTTCATGGTAATCGGGTTTAAATTTTATGGCTTGGTCGTAGGAGGATATGGCTTTTTCATGCTCTCCTAAATCAGACAGCGCATTCCCTCGGTTAGACCAAGCTTCATGGAAATCGGGTTTAAATTTTATGGCTTGGTCGTAGGAGGATATGGCTTTTTCAT
>NZ_JARPLC010000206.1:0-4744 GCF_032350395.1 Limnospira sp. PMC 289.06 | reverse complement strand
AAGGAATGTGCCTGATTCTCCAGATTTAACTGCACTACAAAACGCGAATTTATCGTCATCTCTTTTACCGTAATATCCAATACTCATGATTACTCTTCCTTAGTTAATTGTTGATTGTTGATTGTGTTAGGTGATTTGATTCTGGCTGCAATTTGGCGACAACCATACCAAAACATTGGATTACCTTACCGGATAGCTGAACTCTAAACTGTGATTGTTTAGTTAGCTTAATAATTGCAGAGCCTTGATAATCACCACGTGGTCTGTAACTACCCATTACCTGATAGGTAATATTCTTGACTTCAGGTGTTTTGTGTTCCTCAATATGTGTCAAGACTTGATAAGCCACAATGATTGTATTTTGGTCAAATTTATGGGGGTTATAATGGCTTTGCACAAGTTCACCATTGAGGCTAAATATGCCTTTATAGTGTAGATTTATCACGGTTGCTGTTCTCCTATTAACTTAAATTATTGTGCTTTCAGATGTCGTTGGAACTCATCGATATTCATTAAATAAATACCTGGCCAACGATAAGACCTGTTCCGAGTGACAAACCAAATATCTTCAATCATTCCGGGATTAAGGTAATTAAGCAATTGCATCTTGAGTTTAAACTCGGTTGTTAGCGTTCCCTTTACTTCGATGTATTGGTTGAAAACTGGACTATAAAAGTCTGGCTTCCATGTAATTGACTTCCAATCATTACAGTGATCAACCAAAGTTAATCGGGGGTGTATTGATAGGTTGTCATCATACTTTTTGAGTAGGTGATACACCTTGCTCTCTAGCGTTGATGCAAAGTAATGCCCCTCATCATATTGTCCTTTGGCGTGATACTTGTTAATCATCATTATTTACCTCCTCTTTATCGCCACCAGATTCAGCTTGATAAATCCTCCATTCTTCCCGGCAATATTCAAGTGCTTTATTGAGAATTTCCTCAATTTTATCTGGGCGTAATGTGATTAATTTTTTTCATCATTTTTCCCACATAATAAGCCAGAAATTCATGGTAAAATTTAACGGCTGTTAATTGCCATTGAAGTTTTCCTCTTCCTGCATAGTTAGGAACCTTTATAGCAAACGACATTCCCATATACATCAACGGGTCAAGTTTAATATTCCTGAGATTTAACCGCACTTCTTTCCAGTGCTTTGATATCATGGTGATAGTCCTCGATGTTTGGTGTATTGGCTACCTTTTTACGGGTAGCCTTTTCTATTTCCCAATTAGACTGCTGTAATTAGACTGTTAGGGATTAACCCTGAAGCCAGACTGAAAATGGGTCAGGGTCGGTTGATAACTCAGGGATATCCGGGCCAACATGATTATCGGAGAGATTAAAAAAGTGACCCTCCAAGGCAGCGATATCGTCAGCAATAGCACCAGAAACTTTACGTGGCATCTTGACACCACCACCAAGTTTAATCAGAGTTAGAATAGCTTTAATGCTATTCTTTAACGCGATAATCTCAGAGTAGGTTAATTCCAGATTAAAGTCCTTTTCGTCCGTTACAGATGCAAACACTAACTTTTCTTTTAATGTGTAGATAGGTGATGTTTTGGGATATGGCAGATAAGGAACTACCTGGTCAAGAAATCCGGCAAAGTTGCTGAACCTTTTTAAGATTGCCAGATATTCACTAGGTGAGAGTCCATGTGTATCCTTGGTTTTTACGCTGTCTTTGTCAATCTGGTAAATAGCGGTATTTTGGTCTACTAATGTATTTTGGTTTTTACGCATCTGTCAGTTATTTTCAACTCATTGACAAAATCATTTTTAAAAAATACGATTGAGTTATTGAGTTGGAAATCACTGTTTTTGATATTTTTGGTTGTTTATGATTATTATTTTTAACCTAATTAATACTTATAAATAAATCAGAAATATATAAGCCCAAAAAATAAAAGAATTATTGACTTTATACCATAATTGTGAAATGTTTAAATTATCGCCACATACAACTCAAACAAAAGACCACTATTTTTTTATATAGTGGTCAATTCTCTTTGTCTACTTTTTGGCGGTTTATTTTTTCTTACTCTTACTGCCAGGTGACTTAACAGGAGCATTAGCAGGAAGATCACCCTGTACTTGGTTTGGTGCTTCACTTCTCTCAACAGTTAATTCACCCAGGTTAGCTAGGGCCAGCCCATCGCTGCTAGGAATTCTGAACATACTGTTATAGGTTCTTAATGATGCTGGCTTGATAGTAAAATAGTGAGCAAATACATATAACAAGCCACTAACAGAAACGATAGGAGGTGCTTTAATACTGATAAATCTCAGTATTTTTTCGCCTACCCGTGTTTGGGTGTATTTACGCCAATAGCCAGGATTAACCGGGGCCTCAACAAAGAAACGAGTGTATTCAGCCTTCTTGTATGCTCTTACCCGACTGCCTTTTATGATATTACGTCTGTTAGTATTAGGCGTGGAAGTATTCCTAACAGGTGGTGTCCAAATGGTTAAGTTCCTGACGGCCGTTGGTTCATTAGATACTGACCCTCCACTTAAAACGTGGAGTCAAAGCATAGGCATAGGTACGCCTATTTTTGAAGTTGCATCTACTGGAACTTCAACTACTAGACTACGACCTAAATGTGAGCCTTTGGCTGTGGCTAACTTTTCTACCCAGTCTTCTTTGTCTCTGTTAAATGCGTCGCTTAAAGGCATAATAACTCTCTTGTTCTACATGATTTAAGTCAGGGTAGGTAAAACGATGATATTAGTGCCTACCCGATATCTATTAATCAACAAATAGCTCTGTAGCTATTACATCAATACTGCCGTCAGTAGGGTCTAAAACATCGTCTGTTGGAATTGACAATGAAACAGTTACGAGACCTGTAGCCATATTTCGGGTATAAGCAGTGACTACGGTTGCACCATCAGGATTATTACTTGCAGTCGATTGCATTCGTTGGGTTGGCTCAATAATTTCAAGTAATTGGTTTTCCAGTGTCGCAGCACCTAGCGTTTTCTTAGTAGCTATAATCTCACCTTGATTTTATTCAATACCTAGACTATAGCAGTGTATTTGCTGATTGTGGCTGCTATGGTTCTTTCAACAGAAGCTACATATATGTAGCAGCTTTTGAGTTAAACGCGACGGTACGCTACCAATACCAACATTACGCTAACTACCAGTTTAACCATGTCTAAGTATGTTCGTAATCTCTTTCATCGTGGATGATAGTTAGTGACTGATATGACTCAATGATTAGGTTGTAGTTGGGGGTTGATTTCCAGTTTTTAACTCTAACGATGTCCTCGTAGCTTTCCGTATGGCATTATCAACCCAACTAGGTTTTCTCTGGAAATGTAGAGGAATTTTGACTTGGGTTTTTCTAGGGTCTTGATACATCGCCAAGGCACTACTTTCACCTAAGTCGATTTTAGCTTGTTCAAATTTATCAATTAATTCCCAGTTAAGTATTTTCACTTCACTGATATACATTTTGCTCTCTTTGATTCTTTTCGCATTTTCCCTACCGCCAAAACCTTTCCTTTCCTCGAAGGTAATAGGATACACGATTTTAGCGTCAGTTAAATCAACTAATTGTTTACAGATATTTTCTGCCTCATTTTTACTAAATTCATTAATAAAAAACGCAAACTTTCTACCATTATTTATAGTGCAATTAACTTTAATATTTTCTTTAGTAAATGCTGACTGGGTTGAGTAAATATCCTTTGTAACCTATCCCATGTAATTTTATCCCTACTAACCGACGGTAACTCTATTTGAGTTTTTTGCAGTGTTGACTGCCTATTTTTAGTCCAATATGGAGGTTTTTCGTAGTTGTACAAAACCAAAGTTAACTGTATTTTAAGATTAGCTGACGTACTGATTTCCGGAAAATCACCTGACCCTACAAATTGCCCTATATCTCTATTTCCTAGTATTTCAGTTTGAGCCCAAGCATTAGTTACGTTTTCCGGTAAATTACGCAGGCTTGACACTAGTCTAAATCTTTATCCATTGTTTTCTATAACCGCGTTAACTAATTGTTGTTGTCTATTTTCTTCTATTCTTTGTAATGCCATATATTCATCTAAACCTTGAGCGACTAACACAATAGCCTCTTTACAGTTCTCGCTAAACTCATCCCCGAATTCCTCGGAACTGTCTTGGTTCCAAATAGTGTTAATATTTCCGTCATAGCTTTCTGGTAATTTCTCCCTAGCTTCCCTTCTCTGTTTACCGAAACTCCATTCTTCACCTTTTTCGTCACCCCACTTTTCAATCGTTCCTTTACCACCAGGAACCATTGAAACAATAGCCGTTGCAAGTGTTGAAGGACTTTTATCTAAAAACATTTTAACAACCCGTCTACCGTGTTTAAATAACGTCCATGCTATTGCTTTCATAGCCATGTTAAATGACTGTTTAACGTATGAACCGACAGCTGTAGATACTTCCATAAGCATTTCATGCCCCTTGCTTAATGCTACATGCATAGCGGCCGCTTTATTGAGAAATGCAAGACCTGCTACTGGTAAAACACCACATACTAATTTCCCAGCCATATTACCTAAAAACCCAGCCGTGGTGGTTATAAATTGTCCGGCAATATTTTGGATGTTTCTATCAATATCACTATCGCTAATATTCCAATTAAAATTCCAAAAGCTGTCCCAATTAGAGGTAATAAATGTCGCTACTTTCTCAAAGCTAAAGTTAGATAAAAACTTAGTAATTCCTTCCCATAGCCAACCTCCAAAACTTTTGCCC
>NZ_JARPLC010000205.1:120-4699 GCF_032350395.1 Limnospira sp. PMC 289.06 | reverse complement strand
TTTAAGAAATGTTAAAAAAATCGACCTTTTTTGGGGGGGGTGGTTGACTTGCGGGGAGGTTGACGCTATACTTTTAGATAATAGGAATAGTGACATTTTTAAAAAAGAAGGTAATATTTCCATTATTTAACATTACTATGTTAATTATAAACAATTGTCGCCGCCCTGTCAACCTCTGAGCCGGGGGCGATCGCAAGTTGATTAAAAAATCAAATTGTTAAGAAATGTTAAAAAAAACGACCTTTTTTGGGGGGGGTGGTTGACTTGCGGGGTGGTTGACGCTATACTTTTAGATAATGGTAATAGTGACATTTTTAAAAAAGAAGGTAATATTTCCATTATCTAACATTACTATGTTAATTATAAACAATTGTCGCCGCCCTGTCAACCCCTGAGCCGGGGGCGATCGCGAGTTGATTAAAAAAATCAAATTGTTAAGAAATGTTAAAAAAATCGACCTTTTTTGTGGGGTGGTTGACTTGCGGGGAGGTTGACGCTATACTTTTAGATAATGGTAATAGTGACATTTTTAAAAAAGAAGGTAATATTTCCATTATCTAACATTACTATGTTAATTATAAACAATTGTCGCCGCCCTGTCAACCCCTGAGCCGGGGGCGATCGCGAGTTGATTAAAAAATCAAATTTTCGGATAGCGAATAACTGATAAACTGATAAACTGTTTTGAGGCTATATCAAAATAATCAGAAGTATGGCAAAACCTAAGCGCATAGGGATTCTGACCAGCGGTGGTGACTGTGCTGGATTAAATGCAGTGATTCGGGCGGCGGTGTATCGAGCCCAGGGCACTTATGGCTGGGAAGTAATGGGGATACGCCAAGCCACCCACGGCTTAATGATGCGTCCTCCATCAGCGACACCGTTAACCATAGAAAAAGTAGATCCAATTTTAACAGCAGGGGGAACAATTCTAGGGACAACCAATAAAGGAGATCCCTTTGCTTTTCCGATGGCCGATGGTAGTGTGCAAGATCGCTCCCAAGAAATCATTGACGGGTATCATGAATTAGGATTAGATGCGCTGATTGGCATTGGTGGGGATGGTAGTTTAGCAATTTTAAGGCGTTTAGCAGTTCAGGGAAATCTGAACCTAGTTGGTGTGCCGAAAACCATAGATAATGATGTAGGTAGCACCGATCTATCAATCGGATTTGATACGGCTGTGAATATCGCGACCGAAGCCTTAGATAGGTTGCACTTCACGGCGGCCAGCCATAGCCGGGTCATGATTTTAGAAGTTATGGGAAGGGATGCGGGACACATTGCTCTCCATGCGGGAATTGCGGGGGGTGCGGATGTAATTCTGATTCCAGAAATTCCCTACAGTCTGGATAGTATTTGTCAAAAAATTGAGGATTTGCAGGAACAGGGAAAAAACTACTGTCTGGTGATTGTAGCGGAGGCGGTGAGGACTGGTGCGGGAGAAACGATGATGACGACTAATCAATTAGGTCAATCTCGGCTGGGTGGTATTGGTCATTATTTAGCCGATCGCATTTCCGAGGCTAGTGGTGCAGAAACGAGAGTGACGGTTTTAGGCCATATTCAAAGGGGGGGAACTCCTTCTTCTGTGGAACGTTTAATCGGATCAGCTTTTGGGGTAGCAGCAGTAGACTTAATTGCAGATGGTAAGTTTGACCAGATGGTAACTTGGCGTAACCGTCATGTGGAAAGTGTACCCATTGCGGAGGCGATCGCTCAGTATAAGGGTGTTGATACTAATGATATTCTAGTAAAGACAGCTCGGAGTATGGGAATCTGTTTAGGAGATTAACAATAGAAGCGGTGCTTTGGGGTGGGAATGAATCGTCAAATTTTACTGGAAAATCAACTCAAGCATTGGCACGAAGTAATAAGCGATCGCCCTAGAGATCCAGATGCTTACATTCGCCGGGGGATGGTGTATTTCAAACTTGGTCAAATTGCCGAATCAATTAAGGACTTCGACCAAGCGGAAGCCTTAGACCCCCGGATTAAACCATACCTGTGGCAGCGTGGTTTATCGTATTATTATGGGGAACAGTTCCAAGCAGGTGCGGAGCAGTTTGAGATTGATCTGACTGTGAACTCCCAAGATGTTGAGGAGACAGTATGGCGATATCTTTGTCTGGCTAAATTAGAGGGGGTAGAATCAGCTAGAATATCCTTATTGCCTGTCTCAGATGATTCTCGGACAATCATGCGACAAGTTTACAGCCTATATCAGGGAAATTGTACCCCGGATGAAGTGCTCAATAGGGGAACCTGGTTAGGACAACAGGGTAGATTTTATGCCCATCTTTACGTGGGATTATATTATGAGGCGGCGGGTGATCAGGAGCGATCGCGTTATTTTATCACCCAAGCAGCTACTCAGTATAAACTCAATGACTATATGTGGGATCTGTCTGTAGTTCACTGTCAACTGAGAGGATGGCAATAAAATTGAAATTAGGAATCTGAAACTATGACTTTGTTAGGAAACATCATCTGGTTAATTTTCGGAGGGTTTTTATCTGGATTAGGTTACATTATTGGTGGCATCACTATTTGTTTAAGCATTATCGGCATTCCCTTTGGTATCCAAGCGATTAAACTAGGGTTTGCTACCATGACTCCTTTTGGTAAAGAAAGCGTAGTTTCCCCAGATTCATCTAATCTTTTAACCATGATTTTTAACGTGGTATGGGTAATATTTTTTGGCTGGGAAATCGCCTTGTCTCATTTACTGCATGGTTTAATTTTGGCAATTACCATCATTGGGATTCCTTTTGCTAAACAACACTTTAAACTCATCCCTATGGCTTTATTACCCTTTGGTCGTGAATTTCGCGATATTTAAAGATAAGCCGAATGAGGTTAATTGTAATCAACCCAAGCAGCTATTTCCTGTAGTTTCCATGGTAATTCATGCCTCGCTCACCTAAATTAACCTTTGATCGCGGTACATTAACCTTGCATCCTCCCCCCAAAGGTAGAAGTTGGATTGATTACGCAGTTTGGGATGATCGGGTCGAGAAGTTTCGTGTACCTGCGATTTCTTACCCTTTTCTGATCAAGTGTTTACAAGAGGAAAAAGTAGATTTTATTGACGAAGCGAAAATCTTCCATCCCTTAAAGTTAGTTTCCCGCCTAGAAATGTCGCCTTATGTGCATCAACAAGAGGCTTTAAGCGCCTGGGAAAATGGCGGGAATAGGGGAGTTGTGGTATTACCGACAGCTTCAGGAAAAACCTACCTGGCGCAATTGGCTATAGAAGCGATCGCCTGTAGTACCCTAGTGGTGGTGCCGACCCTAGATTTAATGCACCAGTGGTATGCCCACCTAGTAGCTGCTTTCCCAGAGGCAGATATTGGGCTGTTGGGGGGCGGTTCACGGGATAAAACATCGATTTTGGTCGCCACATACGACTCAGCCACCTTGCAGGCGGAAACCCTGGGAAATCGCTATGGTTTATTGGTGTTTGATGAATGTCACCACCTCCCCACAGACTTCTATCGAGTGATTGCAGAATATGCGATCGCCCCCTATCGTCTAGGACTAACGGCGACCCCAGATAGGTCTGACGGTCGCCACAGTGATTTAAACCATTTAATCGGTCCGACGGTTTATCATCGCACACCGGAACAATTAGCGGGGGTGGCTTTAGCGGATCATGATATTGTGCAGATTAAGGTTAAACTGTCGGAACCGGAAGGCGATCGCTATCAAGAGTTAATTAAAGTTAGAAACGATTTTCTCAAAAGCCAAAATATCCGCCTAGGTAGTTTAGACGGTTGGAAACAATTTGTGATGGTCAGTGGGCGATCGGCTTCTGGTCGTCGGGCGATGTTAGCCCATCGTCAAGCTAAAGAAATCGCCCTTTGTACTGATGGAAAGTTACGGATATTAGGGGATATTCTCAGCCAAAATCACCCGGAAAGAACCATAATTTTTACAGTAGATAATACTACGGTTTACCGAATTTCCCAAGATTTCTTAATCCCGGCTATCACCCATCAAACGCCTGTGAAAGAACGTCATCAAATCCTGGATAAATTTCGCCAAGGAGACTATCGAACCCTGGTGGCTTCCCATGTTCTGAATGAAGGGGTTGATGTTCCCGATGCCAAAATTGCAATTATTTTATCAGGTACTGGGTCGGAGCGGGAATATATCCAACGCCTAGGAAGGGTATTGCGTAAGGGAAGCCAAACGGGAAAAAGGGCGGTTTTGTATGAGGTAATTACTGAAAATACCAGCGAAGAACAGACCTCCCAAAGGCGGCGGGGTCACCAAAAGCCCCAACGTGAAAAACCCAAGATTTCGCCACCTACCGGATTATATGATATAGAGCGATCGTCATCTCCCAAAGCGGCAGAATCTTCAGAAAAATGGGATATTGATAATTAATAATTGTAGGGGCGGGTTCTGGTGTCAATTCTCAATTCCCCACGACCATATTAATAAACCCGCCCGACTACGGATAATGGATAATTGTAGGGGCGGGTTCTGGTGTCAATTCTCAATTCCCCAGGACCATATTAATAAACCCGCCCTCACCCACCCACCGGGTGATTAATTAATAATTGTAGGGGCG
>NZ_JARPLC010000205.1:0-111 GCF_032350395.1 Limnospira sp. PMC 289.06 | reverse complement strand
GGTTCTGGTGTCAATTCTCAATTCCCCAGGACCATATGAATAAACCCGCCCTCACCCACCCACCCACCGGGTGATTAATTAATAATTGTAGGGGCGGGTTCTGGTGTCAAT
>NZ_JARPLC010000204.1:0-4904 GCF_032350395.1 Limnospira sp. PMC 289.06 | reverse complement strand
ACGCGGGCGGGTGTATATAGTTGGCTGGTTTTTCCCGTGGCTGATCGCGCACCCGCGGGCGGGTGTATATAGTTGGCTGGTTTTTCCCGTGGCTGATCGCGCACCCGCCCCTACTCAGCTTGCCTTGGGGTTCTCGAAGATTAGAAAACCAGACAACCGCACTTCCCACCGGACAATAGCCTCTAAAAGACGACTAACTAAACGGGGATGCGATCGCCTAAGTATCCAAAAACCAGACAACTGCGTTTCCCACAGCCAACCAACCCCAAACTACGACTCGCTCAAACGCGACACCTACCACCACTAAAGCGATCGTCAGCCATGCATATGCTGTTTCCTCTGTGTGAGCCTGTCGCCTTCCTTCCCAACTGCAAATAGTTGCACTTTAGGAAACAGAGGACTGTATTGACATCCGCCTATCCGTCCCGGCGTGCGCTAACGGGGATTCCATCTATTTCAACAAATCAAAGATTGACAATTGTTGAAATGCTGGACGGGTTGACGCTTCATTGAGATGTGCTTTCTTTACAGAAAGTCTGACCCTCTCTCCACATCCGTTTAAAGTCTCCAAATGCCCTCCGGCGACCTTAATATTAATCGCAGCGTTAACATCTCTATCGTGAGATGTGCCACAATTTAAACAAGTCCACTCTCTCATATTTAATTCTTTTTTACCACCGCGAAAACCGCAGCCAGAACCGGTTTGATAAGTGGGAATCCATCTATCAATGACACGAAAATCACGCCCGTACATAACAGATTTAACTTCTAGCATTGTTCTCAAACTGCGCCAACCCAAATCCGAAATAGCACGGGATAGTTTTCGGTTTTTCATCATCCCTGAAACCTTTAAATCTTCCAAGACTATCGTTTGGTTTTCACGAATAATCCGAGTTGACAATTTCTGAAGAAAATCGTTTCTGGTATCAGAAATCTTGGCGTGAAGTTTAGCTAATTTCTTTCTAGCAACTTCCCTTCTTTGACTGCCTTTCTGTTTCCTTGATAAATTACGTTGTAATCTTCTTAAACGCTTTAGTTGTTTCTTTAAAGGCTTAGGAGATTTAACTTTCTCACCATTGCTTAATGTGGCAAAATCAGTGATTCCTAAATCAATTCCTACAGAATTTTGGTTTTCCGGTAAGGGTTGAGGATTAAACTCAACAACAAAACTGACAAAATACCTATCAGCACTGTCTTTGATTAAGGTAGCACTAGAAGGTTTTGTGGGTAACTCTCTACTCCAGACTACTTTAATATCACCAATTTTAGCGATGTAAATGTAATCGGAATTAAGGTGTTTAAAACCATGATCCATAAATCTAGCGGATTGCTTAGATTTACGCTTTTTAAACTTGGGAGGTTTAACTTTCTTGCCTTTTCTTTGTCCTTTACAGGATTTTAAAAAGTTAGAGTAAGCCTGCTCTAAATCTCTTAAAGACTGTTGTAAGGGAATAGAAGAAACTTCTCCCAACCAGATTTTCTCCTCGGTTTTTTTGAGTTCTGTAAGTCTTTGAGAAAGTTCCTTTAACTTAGGCTTTTTGTTACCCGCACGCTATTGTTATTGACAATATGCTAAGGCATCGTTAAATATTACCCGACAGCGTCCGAACAATTGAGACATCAATCTCTTTTGTTGGTCTGTTGGGTAAATTCGATATCGATATCTTAGCTTCATACTGTCAAATTGTATTGGCGTGCATTAATTATAGCTAGGAGTCTGGTAGATGTCAAGCCTTTGACGAAAAGAGCGTCTGTTTCGGATTTAAAGATTCATTTGGTCTGTGTGACTAAGTATCGTCGCCAAATCTTGACAGTGGAGAGCCGGATGTTAATCCTGAAGTCTTTTAGAGAAGTGGCTGAAAAAATGAATTTTCAAGTGCTGGAATTTAATGGGGAGTCAGACCATATTCATACCTTAGTTGAATACCCTCCTCAACTCTCTATTTCTGTCATAGTTTTTGCTTTTAAAGGAGTTGACAGTCGTAGATATGGGCAAGCCAGATTCCCTAAACCCTACGGAAAAGAATCTTTATGGTCGCCTAGTTATTTTGTATCTTCAATCGGTGGCGCACCATTAGAGGTTCTGAAGTCTTACATTAAAAACCAAGAAAAGCCGTCGTAGAACGACGGGGTTTTAAACCCAAAATTTTCGATAAAATATTCAAACCTATAGAGTCCAACCCTACCAATTCCCAGTCAGGGGACGGAAACATTACTGCGTACCAGGTTTTAGTGGTCTGTCCTCATTGCGTCCAATTTAGCGCTTAGCGAGTTCTGGCGTACGGGCGACCCGCCGCTTGTGCAGTTCTTTAAGCAGAGGATTAGGGCAATTTATAAATTGCCCCAAAGCGTAGGTTGAACTAAACTGTACGTTGCTGGCTTAAAGCTTCATAAGAAGCTTGGAAATCATCAACAGTAATCTTGATCGCAGCAGTATCTGTTTCACCTTGAGACCTAAAACGGCGAATTGCTCCTACAGCGGCTTGATTGCAGAGTAATACTAAATCTGCACCATTCCAACCTTCTGTTATCTTAGCCCAATGTTCCAAGTCCACATTTAACAGAGGTCTGCCCTGATTGTAAACTTGTAAAATCTTGAACCGACTATCTAAATTTGGTAAATCTACCTTCAATTGTAAATCTAACCGTCCTGCACGTAACAAAGCAGGGTCTATGGCATCAGGACGATTGGTAGCCCCAATTACCAAAATGTTAGACCCCGATTCTAAACCATCTAACTCCGTCAGTAATTGCCCCACTACCCTGTTACTTACCCCAGAATCACCAGTGTAAGTTCCCCGTGCTGGAGCTAATGTATCCAGTTCATCGATAAATATTACACAGGGATCTGCTTGTCGGGCTTTAGCAAATAATTCTCTTACCGCCTGTTCACTGGCTCCCACCCAACGGCTGAGTAAATCTGGTCCATTAATACCAATAAAGTTAGCTCGGGCTTGAGAAGCCACAGCCTTGGCTAATAATGTTTTACCAGTACCGGGAGGACCCCACAACAGTATTCCTTTGGGCGCTCTGGCTTTTGTTTCTTTGTAGAGTTCTGGGTACAACAAAGCCCCTTCCACAGATTCCCGCAAGGTCTGTTTTATGGTTTCCAAGCCGCCAATATCTTCCCATTCCACATGAGGAACTTCAACTTCCATGCTACGAAGTACTGCTGGTTTGATTTCCTTGAGAGCCTGCAAGAAATCGGATTGCTCTACCGCGATATCTTCTGGAATTTGCATATCAATGGAAGGAACCTGACGGCGTAAAGCTGTGTATGCGGCTTTTTGACAGACAGCTTTTAAGTCAGCCCCCACAAATCCCACGGTGCGATCGGCAATAAACTCCAGATCAACTGAATCATCTAAGGGCATAGTACGAGTCAGCACTTGCAGAATTTCTTTGCGCCCATTGATATCTGGAACTCGAAACTGAATTTCTCTGTCGAATCGTCCAGGACGGCGTAGAGCTGGGTCAAGATGATCAGGGCGATTAGTAGCTCCGAGTAAAATCACGCCTTTGTTCTGGGAGAAACCATCCATGAGGCTCAATAGTTGGGCAACTAAACGCTTTTCTACTTCCCCTTCTACTGCACTACGGTCTGGGGCCAAGCTATCAATTTCGTCAATAAAGATAATACAGGGAGCATTTTTGGCAGCTTTTTCAAAAATAGCCCGCAGTTTTTGCTCTGCTTCACCATAATATTTGGTGATGACTTCAGGCCCAACAAGGGCAATGTAGTTAACCCCGAGTTCTTCAGCTAACGCACGAGCTGTGAGTGTTTTGCCAGTACCGGGGGGACCAACTAATAACACCCCATGTGTAGGTTCGAGTCCTAACTTAACTAGCAGGTCAGGGCGTTTTAAAGGAATAGCAATCAGTTCTTTGAGTTCTTTGAGTTCTTGGTTCAATCCCCCAATATCTTTGAGGGTTATACCTAAATTACCTTCAGGTTGTACATTTGGGTCAGATGCACCTGTATCACGTGCTGGGGAAGATGGGGTACGAATGGAAGTAGTACCAACATTACTAGTTGTATTATTATTAGTACGGGGAATGTTACCCGTTCTGGGAATACTGCTTAATGAGCGTGAGTTAAACTGAATATCAGTTTTAATTTCTCCATTTTCAACTTTTTCCTCTAGAGCTTTTACTAACTCTAGCAACTGCTCAAATCCCTTGAATAAATCACTCATAAAGTCCCTCAAAAGTAAATTAATAAAATACATTATAGCAGTCTTGACTGATATCTCCCTGTCTAATGATACGGTTGAACACAATTCCCGCATAGTGCATATTAAGGTGCGAGACGTTCAGGCATGAAATAGGGTTGCAATACCCGAAATAACTGCCTGATGGGGATTTCAGCCCCTTGGCTGAATACAAGAGGCTCGCCTCTGACCATCCCCATAACTGCTTATATGTCCCAACGATTTGTATCAATAAGATACCAAATCAAGGCAGGAAACCCAAGGTCAATATACTCTGTAACAATTCGTAACCATCCTTAACATAACGAGAAATTACGAAACAGAGTTGAGGGTAACGGCGATAGCCACCCCCAGTTTTGGGAATCACAAACCCAGGACTGAAGCGGGGAACGGAAGGCTCCGAGGTGTAACCCAACACCAGAAACGAGACCACTGCCAACCATCCATGATTAGGGAAACCGAATGTCCGGCTTGAACCATCGTAAGAATTAAGTAGCGAAAGAGGTTGACACGCTGCGCTCAAAAGAGCAAGGGGAAAAGTAGGATAATCTTAGCACTACCTACACAGACCTTTAAAGTACCCCGGTGGATAGGACAAATCTAAAGATGGAATGCCCATATAAACGGAACGTTTTAAGTCCTCCTAGACTCTGATTATCTGGTCGAGATATCAGTAGGGATAAGTGTAACCGC